>JAOAIJ010000022.1 GCA_026414765.1 Clostridia bacterium
GAACCCCGGACCAACCGGTTATGAGCCGGTTGCTCTAACCAACTGAGCTAAAGGCCCAAATGGCTCCTCAAGTAGGACTCGAACCTACGACCCTGCGGTTAACAGCCGCATGCTCTACCGACTGAGCTATTGAGGAATATAACTTCCAGGTTTTAAATCACAGGCTATTAATTATGTGATCCTGATCTACACTGTATGTAAGCATAGACTATAAGACCGCCGCTTACTGCCTTTCGCCTGTTGACTTAGCCTAGACACATATAATATTATACTGATGAGACAGTACTTGGTCAATATCAGAATTTGTCTATTAGACTATTTTCATCAAATTATCTTCATATTACTAATATTTACGTTTATAATATCCGTATATCTCGGTTTTTCTCAGTGTCGAATTACATAATGAAGGATTTACTGAACCCTTTTATCTCTATATACAAGCAGTAATTCTCTGAATTTTGTTGCATGCTTTCCTTCATCTTCTGCAAACTTTTTGAATATTTCTTTTATCTCAGTATCTTCAATTCTTTTTGAATACATTTCAAAATCTCTAACAAGCTCCATTGAATTTTCCCACGCTCTAAGAAGTCTATCATAAGTAGTATATTCAACTTCATTTCTATTCATTTCATCATGTTCCATAGTTAACACTCCTTTTTCCGGCAAGTAATTGATACACAGTTTTCATGGCTATAAAGTACTTCTTTTTATCAGTTTGTTCATATCTTTATAAGCTTTTTTATCAAGATATGAAGTTATTTTTTCTTCTCACGGACTTTTTATCCGTGTCATAATTTAGCTATACATAAAAAATCACTTTTTTTAGTATTTAACAACTTTTGTCGAATAATTTTTATGCGCAGTATATTGATTTTATTCGACATTTTATGTATTATAAATATGAGTATATTAGTATTACCTGTATATATACATGTAATATGTAATCTAGTTTTAGATTAGAGTACTCCCCTAAGTCCCGTTACATTCCGCTAACAAATGTACGGGAATTTTTTTGTTCAAAAAAGTGCAATATATCTGGCGCACGTTTTGCTTTTGTCTTTTTCTGCTAGGGTTATCTTTTATTTATGCTGAAAAAATATACTATGAAGCGTTTCAACGAATAGAAATATGGCGAAATAGTTGAACTCTTAGTTCAGACAATAAAAAAAACTCGATATTATTCGAGTTTTAATCTAAGTAATCCTTTAGTTTTTTACTTCTGCTTGGATGTCTTAGTTTTCTTAATGCTTTTGCTTCTATCTGACGAATTCTTTCCCTAGTTACATTAAATTCCTTACCAACTTCCTCTAAGGTTCTCGCTCTTCCATCATCCAATCCGAACCTTAATCTCAATACCTTTTCCTCTCTGGCTGTAAGCGTATCCAAAACATCAATAAGCTGTTCCTTCAGCAGTGTGAATGCAGCCGCTTCAGCAGGTGCAGGCGCATCATCATCCGGTATGAAGTCTCCAAGATGACTATCTTCCTCCTCACCTATCGGAGTTTCTAAAGAGACAGGCTCTTGCGAAATTTTCATGATTTCACGTACTCTGTCCACAGACATATTCATTTCTTTTGCTATTTCTTCCGGTTGCGGTTCTCTTCCCAATTCCTGTAGTAACTGTCTTGATACCCTTATTAACTTATTTATTGTTTCAACCATATGGACAGGTATTCTTATTGTCCTTGCCTGATCAGCGATAGCTCTGGTTATAGCTTGTCTTATCCACCAAGTAGCATAAGTACTAAACTTGTACCCTTTTCTGTAATCGAATTTTTCTACAGCCTTGATAAGACCTAAATTACCTTCCTGAATCAAATCAAGGAACAGCATACCTCTACCCACATATCTCTTTGCTATACTCACAACAAGTCTAAGATTTGCTTCAGCTAATCTTCTTTTAGCTTCAGCATCTCCTTTTTCCATTCTTTGAGCCAGATCTATTTCTTCATCTGCAGATAAAAGGGGTACTTTCCCTATTTCTTTAAGATACATCCTAACAGGATCATCTATGCTTATGCCTTCAGGGATAGTAATATTAAGGTCTTCCTCAGTAAGCTGAATATCTTCCATTTCGGCCTCAATATCACCTACTACGTCAATACCCATATTTTCAACAGTTTCATATATTTTTTCTATCTGATCCGGTTCCAGTTCTATATCTTCAAAGGCATCCATTATTTCCTTATATGTCAGCATGCCCTTTGACTTTCCTTTTTCAACCAGTTCTTTCAATATTGCTTTTCTGTTTTCATTAATTGGCTTCATCTGTTCCCCCTCCTTTCTCGTAGTACTTTAGTAGCTGATTTATTGATGTATTTTTTTGCAATGACAGGATTGGTATTCATATCATTTTCCGCTTCATAAGAAGCGAATTTAACTCCGCTTTTAATTTCTCAACATCTCCTTTTTCTAGTCTCTCTTCATTCTTCAGGGCTTCAAGTATTTCCTTCTGTCTTTTTTCTATTTTTAACAGTTTAAAGCTTCTTATTTTTTCTGCTATAGCTTTTCGAGTATCATCAATACTGTTTACTTCATTTATTACTTTAGCATATTCATTTGAGTCAATATTTACTTGTGCATTAAGTAGCTCTGCTGCAACTATTGTTTTATTATTCCCCAATCTTTCAAACACAATTTCTGCTAAACTTTTGTTATTTCCTTGACTAAAATCATTAATGGAAATCGAATCTTTAACTAAGCTGTAAATACTGTTATCAATACATAAAAGTGCTAAAATCATTTTTTCATCTTTGTCAATTTTATTATCAACGCCTATTTCACTGCCTTTGTCCTTATTAACCTTAAAGTTACTTTGAATTGCAGCAGTTTGCCTGAAGCTTGTCTTGGGTTTTACTCTTTTATATATCTCAGCCCTTAGCGACTCTTCGGAAACGTTATAATCCTTAGAAATCTTTTTTAAATACATTTCTCTTTCAACCAGGTTATCAACCTTTGATAAAAGTTCTGCTACCTTATTTAAAAATGTAATTGTCCCTTCAATACTTTCAGTATTTATTTGATTTTTCAAAATCCTAATTTTATATTCTACAAGTGACAATGCTTTGTCTATCAGCTTCTTGAATTCTTCCGGACCATTTTTGCTGATAAATTCATCAGGATCCTTACCCTGAGGAATTATCAGCACTTTTACATTGCAGCCGATATCACTCAACAATTCCAATCCCCTGAGTGTAGCAGCCTGTCCTGCCGTATCTGCATCATATGAAATAATTACTTCTTCTGCATACTTTTTAAGTATTCTTCCCTGACTTTCTGTAAGAGCAGTACCCAGAGAAGCTACAGAATTTATTATTCCACTCTGATGAAGTGATATAACATCCATATAGCCTTCTACAATAACTAATCTTTTTTCACCTGAATTTTTTGCAATATTTAATGCATACAGGTTTCTACCTTTATTATATACAAGCGTTTCAGGGGAATTCATATACTTTGGCAGTGATGAATCCAACACCCTACCGCCGAAACCTATTACATTGCCCCTAATATCAAATATGGGGAAAATTACTCTCCCCCTGAATCTATCACAATAGCCACCGTTTTTATTTGATAGTATTAAACCACTTTGCTTAATTTGGGAAATATCAAATCCTTTTTCTACCAAATACTTATATAGTGAATCCCAATCTTCCAGAGAATACCCTAATCCAAACCTTCTTATAGTGTGTTCACTTATTTTTCTTCTTTTTAGATACTGACGCGCATTTTCTCCGGCAGAGTTATTTAGATTATTGAAAAAAAAACGTGCAGCTTCAGTATTTATTTTCAAAATCTCCTGCTTTATTCTGGCTCTCTCTATTTCTTCACTGCTTTCACCTTCAGGAAGTTGTATATGCGCCCTGTCGGCTAGATGCTTAACCGCCTCTATAAAATCCAAATTTTCTGCATTCATTACAAAATTTATTACATTTCCACCTTTTCCACACCCAAAACAGTAAAATATCTGTTTTGTGGAAACAACACTGAATGAAGGAGTCTTTTCCTTATGAAAAGGGCACAGCCCAAAAAAGTCTTTGCCTTTCCTCTCCAACCGGACGTACTCCGATACAACATCAACTATATCATTATTTAACCTGACTTCTTCAATAATTTCTTCGGGATAATTATACATTTCATATCCTTAGATACATATTTCCTTTATTGTATATTTTTATGCTTTCGTAATTTCATTTAATATTTGTTCGACATATTTGTTAATAATCCTTCTTTTTTATTAAATAAAATTAAAATTTTAAAGCACTCAAAACAAAATCTCATCTCGTTCCTTATGAGATGAGAACAAAACCTGATTCACATTTGGAGCAAAACATAAACTGAACGAAATTTATATTCTACATAAAATATTATTTTCCCTTCTTAAAATAAAAATTATTTTATTTTTGAATAGCTATTTTGATTCATGCAAAATTAAGATATTCAAAATCAGCTTACATCCTTAAAACCTATACCTGTATATAAAATCCAGTAATAGTCTTGCATGTTTTTTACAGTTTTATACGTAAACAGGAAATATAACTGACTTCGAATTGATTGAATATACCTGAGTTTGGTAAACAATAGAAGTAGTGAACTCAATATTTTAGTTTTAAGATACTTTTTTATTTCAGACCGGTACTTACAAAAGAATTTATTATTTTGCTGCCCATGGAATTTCGGATTATACCTAAAAGTCTATTGTGGCATAGATTACAGGAACTATACGTACCCGCTTTTTGGACAATAAAAAACCCGGGGTGATCAAAATTTTGACCCTACCGGGATTTATGCTAAGTTCCTATCATATCATCAAGAATAAAAGGTAATCCTATCGGAGTAACGAAATTCTTAACCATTTTTTCAAAAAGGTCTTTAGTCTTTTCGATATTGCAGGATAGATTTTTTACTGCCTTCACTTCATCCTTCATTCCATCAACTTTTTTAATTATTTCTATTCCATATACTTTTTTTCCGGATAGCTCGTCCATATCATCAAGTTTACTTTCTATCAAATAATATTCTAATTTCATAGGAGATTTGAAACCGATTATGTGTTCATCCGGTATTAACTCAATTCTTTTTTCTATCAGTCTATTTACCATCTGAATTCCCCCCTAACTTTTTTCAACTCAATTATATAATATTGCTTTTAAGCTGGCTATTAAAAAGTTTCGCGGGAAATAGCTTATGTTTTCCGTATTTCGACAAATCTCTATAAATATTTTGATTATATATGTTTTTTGATATATCCATTTGTCGATTTTTGTACTAAAACAAAAAAACATTTTACAAGTAATTAACTTAAAATAATATATAATAATTCATTTTAATTCGAGAATTTTGATTCTGCTGTCAACACTTAAGTCTATATATTTGCTTCCGCATTTTACTAATGGCTTCGATATGTATCTAGGATTTATGTATATGATTTCTCCTGTCTCTCCGGTATTTAAAACCACAAAATCACCTATATAGTAAGCTGCTATGTTATTCAGGAAAACACTTATTACACGCATATCCAATATTCCAAAAGTGTTTTTTTCCATAAGCTCAAGAACCTCAAAAGGTGATTCCTTCCCCCTATACGCTCTGTTTGAAGTCATAGCATCATATATGTCGGCTACTGCTATTATTTTAGCAAATTCATGTATTTGTGATCCTTTTACTCCCATGGGGTAACCCGTGCCATCTTCTCTCTCATGATGCATCAAAACTCCCAAACATATATCTTTACTAAATTTATTAGTACTTTCTAATAACCGGTATCCAAGGGTGGTGTGCTTCTTCATTTCAGCAAATTCTTCAGTTGTCAGCGGACCTGGTTTGTTTATTATTTCCGGAGATATTTTACTTTTACCCAGGTCATGTAAAAGTCCTGCTTGAATAAGCAGCTTTATCTTATCTATGTCAAGCTTAAGCCATTTTCCTATCAGCATGCATAATAAAGAAACATTTACACTGTGCGTATATGTATATTCATCCACACCCCTTATCTCATTTATGCAACCCACTATGTCCCTGTTTTCATTTATTCTTATTATAGTTGATTCTGATACATTGTTTACCGCCTCTATATTAATGTTTTTCCCTATAGAAATATCGTGCAATATTGATTTTGCTATGTCTATATTCTCATTGTACTGTGCTTTGAAAAGCTCTGCATCGCCAGTCAATAGAATATCAGCAGATTGTTCATATATTTTAACTTTCAAAAAACCCAGATTATCGAGTTTTTTTATCAGGTGTGCATCAAGTATAGTATTTTCAGCAACAATCACAGCTCCATACTCATTAAATATGGTCTCAGCCATTTTCATACCCGGATAGCAGTCTATTACACTCACAAATACTTTTCTCATTTCTTCACCCTTGGCTTTTTAAAATGATTAAATCGAATAAATATTGGTTTATCATTTTTTTGAGGCATTTTGTAGATTTGTTTAAAAAAATTATAGCACATATGTTTAAAAACAAAAATAAAAATATACTATAATTTTTATTATTTCTATTATTTACCTATTATTTCCTTTACGTGATTAACAATACTGGTTTAGCATCTTATTAACATGGCATATTCGCAGAAGATTTTAAAAATGTTAGACCAACCCGGGAAAAAGTGAATCAATTTCAATACTAGGCGAGTTCGTATGGTAAACTTTTTACATTGATGGTATATCAACATTATGTTAACATATAGTAGTTATTCCAACAGCATAACTATATTATTATCCGAAAGGGGGCTTAGATGTATGAACAAAGGTATTCAAAAAATATTTACTGAGTTTTACAGGCTTAATTCTTTCACAAAAACAGTAATCAAGCGCGGTACACAGCTTTGTTTGTTATTGCTGACACTTGGAACGGTAATGATTTTTCTAAACAGGGTACATTTTAGTTATGACTCATATTATGAGTTTATAGCTACATCCGTAATAAAAAACAGTTTTATTATTCTTGCTGAAGTGATAGTAGGTGGACTTCTGATAGACTATGTATTCAATAAAAAATAAAGCCGGCCTTTACATAGAGGCTGGCTTATTTTTCATTAGTTATGATCATAATTGATTATCTGTCCATGCTCTTCAGCATTTTTTATATCAACAATTGTGTTTTTATCGTTTACGAAAATTATCCTGGGTACAAATTCACTAGCTTCTTTTCTATCAAACAATCCATAAGATATGATTATGATAACATCCCCCGGGTGTACCAACCTGGCAGCGGCACCATTCAGACAAATCATTCCGCTACCGCGTTCTCCAGGTATTACGTATGTTTCAAACCTGTTTCCATTATTGTTGTTAACTATCTGCACTTTTTCATTTTTCATAATATCTGCAGCATCCATTAGATTTTCATCTATAGTTATGCTGCCAACATAATTAAGATTTGCTTCAGTGACTCTTGCACGATGTATCTTTGACTTCATCAGGTTTATGAACATTCCTATACCTCCACAATTACATTATCGATCAGCCTTGTATTGCCAAACTTCACTGCTAGTGCTATCAGTGTCTTTTTCTTAATTGTATTTACCTCTTCAAGACTTTCAGCATCAACTACGCTTATATAATCTACATTTGCAATCTTTTCAGACATTATTCTGCTCTTTAAGTACTCTATAACCTTTTCTCCGCTTCTTTCCCCATCCTTAATGATTCCTTCGACCTCAACCAATGACCGTGATAATACTAAAGCAGCTTTACGCTCTTCTTTTCCCAGATATACATTCCTGGAACTCATAGCCAGTCCATCCTGTTCCCTTATAATCGGGCAGATAACTATTTTCAAATTCATGTTTAAATCTTTAACCATTTTCTTAACGACAATTACCTGTTGGGCATCCTTCTGTCCAAAGTATGCGTTATCCGGTTCTACTATATTAAAAAGCTTTGCAACAACTGTAGTAACGCCCTTGAAATGCCCGGGCCTGGATTTGCCACATAACTTTTCGGTAATCCCCTCAACTGTTACATAGCTCTTATAATCCTCAGGATACATCTCCTTGTCTGAAGGAGCAAATATCACATCTACACCGGCTTCTTCCGCTATTTTAGAATCCCTGTCCATATCCCTCGGGTATTTGCTGAAATCCTCATTTACTCCAAATTGAGTAGGATTAACATAAATACTTAAGACAGTAAAGTCATTGTCATGCTTTGATGCTTTAATCAAAGATGTATGCCCTTCATGCAGGTATCCCATGGTTGGAACAAGTCCAATAGATTTACCCTCCTTTTTCCGGGTTCTGACTATAGCCTTCAAGTCGTTTATTGTTTCAATAATCCTCATATATATACTCTCCTAAATCAGCATTCTTTTTCCAAACGTTTTATAACTTCATCATCTACAATAAAAGAGTTCTTTTCTGTTGGGAAAACACCACTCTCAACTTCATTTATATAGGACTTAACTGCCTCTATCAGAGCTGCACCCATATCTGCATATTTCTTTGTATGCTTTGGAGTAAAATCCCTGAACATACCCAAGATATCCGGTGTAACAAGAACCTGCCCATCACATCCGGCTCCCGAGCCAATACTGATTGTCGGTATTTCAAGCCTATTGCTGATGAATTCTGCTACTCTGTATGGTACACATTCCAGTACAATAGCAAAAACTCCGGCTGATTGAAGCTCAAGTGCATCCCTATAAATCTTCTGTGCAGTTTCATATGTTTTTCCCTGTGCCTTGTGTCCGCCGAAAATATTCACCGATTGCGGCGTATAACCTAAATGTCCCATAACCGGTATACCTGCACTTATTATACTTTTTATATCTTCAATTACCTCTATTCCACCCTCAAGCTTTACAGCTCTGCATCCGCCTTCACTCATAAGCCTTCCTGCATTTTTTACACTTTCATACTTTCCAGTATGATAGGATAAAAACGGCATATCTCCTACAACCATTGCCCTGGTTGCTCCTCTGGTTACTGCTTTTATGTGGTGCAGCATGTCATCCATTGTAACTCTTACTGTATCCTCATAGCCTAATACAACCATTCCAAGAGAATCTCCAACCAGTATTGTGTCTATTCCCGATTCATCCAGAATTTTAGCGGTAGGATAATCATATGCAGTAAGCATCGTTATCTTCTTTCCGTTCTTTTTAGATTTATTGAAGTCAGCTACTGTAAACTTATTCATCTTCCTGCCTCCGTTTCATGTATTATTTCACTTACAAAGCCTGTTCCCTTCGAAAATAAAAATAGACCAACCCATTACAGGATTGGCCTATTATGTATAAGAAACATGAGAAATACTGCGCAACTTTATCATTTCAAATAAATAATATGTTTATTATTAGGCTTCCTGTCCCTGTCCATTTTAAGTAATCAGATTTTCCCGATCGACTTTTTTTCGGATCAAAGCAGATGCTATAGATTAAACTAAAACTTAAAATACATTACGTATGGTTCTTTGGCTATGGAAATTTCCAGTCCGTTTTGATACCACCGTTTAGATAATATTACCACAATACTTTTTTTTATTCAAGACTTTATCCCCATTTAGTATATTACATTAAAATTACAGATTGTATTAATATAAACTTACAAAGTCAGTCTTTCGGGGATAATTACATTAACTGTAGACATACAAAAAGGGCGGATTCTAGTCCGCCCTTTTCATTAAGCAGCTTTTCCAGCCGCCCTTTTCTTAACTTTAGCCTCTTGCCACATAGCCCATAAAGGACTTGCTATAAATATTGTCGAATAAGTACCGCTTAAGAGACCGACAATTAATGGAAAACTGAATTCCTTAACTGACTGGATGTTGTTAATGGATGCAAATATATACAGTGTAACAACTGATATCATTACTGTTACTGTAGTATTAATTGATCTTGCCATAGTCTGGGTCACACTGGTATTAACCAACTGTGAATATGGCAATTTTCTCAGCATCTTTGTGTTCTCTCTTATCCTATCGTATATTACTATAGTGTCATTTATTGAAAATCCTAGTATCGTCAATACCGCAGCGAGGAAAGATTCATTCAGAGGTAGTTTGAATATCGTATAAACCGCGAACATAACCAATCCGTCATGCAATAAAGCCAGGTTGGCAAACACCGCTGCCGACAATCCTGATATAACACTGAATCTCCACCATACATATATTACTATCAGAATTGATGCTATTACTGCAGCTAGTACACCTTTTCTCAGCATTTCCTCTCCAATAAACGGAGCTACGCTCTGTATCTGCATTTGCGCATCCTGCTTTACCTTATAATCCTTCTTAAGAATATCAACAACCTGGTTCATCTGTTCCCCGGTCAATGTATCCTCTTTTGAAAGCCTTAATTGTAACATATTTATCTTCTTCTTAGCATCGTCAGGGTTATATGTCTGCATTTTTTGTGCAGTGAATTTTTTACCTATTGCTTTCCCTAAAGTTGTCTCAATATCTGCAGTTTCATATTTTTCATCGCTCATTTCTATTTGCAATAAGGTTCCGCCCTGGAACTGTATATCAAGCTGTAATCCATTAATCAGAATACCGGCCAAACCAGAAAGCATCAACAATATTGAAAAGACAAAGAAGTATTTCCTCTTACTGTAAAAATCTATCATTTCTGCACCTCCTTCACACCATATAGCCAACGGTGCTTAGTAATATCGAAGTTAGCTGCTGTCTTCAGCATGATTCTTGAAGCAGTTATGGCTGTCACGAAGCTTAATAAAACTCCGAGGAACAGAGTTACAGCAAAACCTTTTATCGGTCCGGTGCCAAGCCAGTATAAAACTGCTGCTGAAATCATAGTTGTTACATTTGAATCAAGAATAGCAGAAAAAGCTCTTTTGAATCCCACATCTATGGATGCTCTTAATGTTTTACCGTTCCTTAACTCTTCTCTTATTCTTTCAAAGATAATAACATTTGCATCTACGCCCATACCTATCGAGAGTATGATACCAGCGATACCGGGCAGTGTTATAGAATAATCCAGTAGGGAGAGAACCAGAAGCTGGAATATCACAAGACCAAAAAGTGCAATATTTGCAAATAATCCAGGTAATCTGTAATATATCAACATAAAGAATGCAATCAATATAAATGCAAAAATACCAGCTGTCACAGTTACCTTAAGAGCACCTTCTCCAAGCGTAGGTGTTATTGAGTTCAAATCTTTGGCTATCAACCTGAACGGAAGTGAACCTGCTCTTATTGTTGCGGCTAACTCCCCTGCTTCCTTAGCATCGCGCTGCCCGTTGATTATCGCTTTACCATCGGTAATATGAGCACTGACCTGCGGAGCAACTATAAGCGTATCATCCATGAATATACCTATACGTTGATTTAAGAGTCTGCCCGTAGCTTCTGCAAATCTAGTCCTGCCTTCACCGTTCAAATCAAGTGTTACTACTACCTGTCCTGTCTGAGGGTCTGTACCGACACCGGCATCATTTACATGCTTACCTTCAATAACAATCTTTTTTGTCGGTTTATAGTTTCCCTTTTCATCTACTAAACTTTCGTCAACCTCTTGAAAAGTCAACAGAGCAGTTTTTCCTATCTGATCCACAGCTTTTTGTGGATTAAAATCCTTTTCTCCTGGTTTATATGGAATTTCAACTATTATTCTTCCATTTTCATTTTCTGTTGTTATGTTTCTATCATAAATACCTTGTGCATCAAGTCTTTTTTCAATAACTGTCCTTGCTGACGCAAGTTCCTTTTCAGTAGGTTTCACACCTTCCTTAAGATCAGGATATAATGTAGTGGAGATACCACCTCTTATATCGGTACCAAACCTTAAGTTATTTACATCTTCAATTCCTAAAGCAGGCACACCAAAGCCTACTGCATAGGTTAAGAGTCCGATTATTAGAATAACCAGAAAGAATTTAACCCCGTTGCTGCCTCTCATTTGTAAAATTCCCCCTTTTTTTTCTTGTCCGCATGACGATATTATATAACTATAGATAGGACGAGTCAATACTAATCAGATGTTATATTAAGCCTTTTATAGCAAACGGTTGCCATTAATGACTAATTGAAAATTCAGATTTAAAAATGCTGCCGCTCTTCTACTCATTGTCATTCTTGTAAGAAATATTTCAAAATAGTCCATTACAGGACAAATCTTCGTATCAATCTCCAACTCCAGAATGGCCGTATCGTTAGCCTTATCGACATATATACGCGAGCTCTCAACAGCATAGTTGACTCTGTCATGTATATCGAAAGTCGAAATATCATTGTTTCTGACCCTGCTTCTGTGTACATCAGACTTGTCTGCAAGCACCAGTGCAGCTGAAATATTGCTTACAGCCATTCCGGTATTTTCATCATGGTTTCCTATTGCAAGCATGATTTCTGCTGCTTCCTTGTACTCCATACCCATTTTGATCAGGATGTTATAAGCCATTATAGCACCTGAATGAGCATGGTCAGTCCTGTTGATAGCATTGCCTATGTCATGCAGATATCCTGCTATTCTGGCAAGTTCTGTTTCTCTTTCATCGAATCCCAGATCTCTCATTATATTTCCTGCATTCTTTGATACAAGACCTACATGGCGGAAGGAGTGCTCTGTATATCCCTTAATTTCAAGCTGTTTTTCAGCTATTTCCATAAATGCTTTGACTTCATCGTTTTCACTTACTTCTTTTAAACTAATCAAATCTGCAATTCTTCCTCTCAAATTCTTTTTTTGCTTATTACAATATTGTTAGCAGTAAAAAGATTTTTATAGAAAAATATTACGGGTTCTTATACTCATCAGCCAGTCTTACATATTCCTCCGAACTGTTTTTTATTTTTTTGATCTCTTCCTCTGTGAGCGTGCGTTTCACTCTTGCCGGGCTTCCCATAACCAAAGAGCAGTCAGGAATTTCCATCCTGGGTGTGACAACAGCACCTGCACTTATCAGGCAATTATTTCCCACCCTTGCTTTGTCCAATATAATTGCTCCTATACCTATCAAGCTTTCATTGCCGATAACGCAACTATGGAGAACAGAGCCATGGCCTATCGTAACATTATCCCCGATTTTTATACAGGTATTCTTTATGCAGTGAAGAGTACTATTATCCTGGATATTTGTATTCTCACCAATACTGATGGCTGCGGTATCTCCCCTTATAACCGTGTTATACCATACACTTGAGTATTTCCCTATAACTACTTGTCCGATAACAAAGCTGCCAGGTGCTATAAAACATGTATCATGAATCTTTGGGGAATGTTCTTTATAATTATATATCATAACTACTCCTTGCTCACTAATAAATAAGCACAGAAATTTCTGCTATAGCTCCTGTGCTTTAATCCACAGGGCGCATTCCACCCTTTTTTTCTCAAGCTCGCAGCCTACCTTATAGGGTATATCGATATCGTTATTGAACTGGTATGCATTGGCCGCACATCCTCCGCTGCAGTAAAATTTCGCCCAGCATTCTTTGCATTCTTCCTTTGTATAAATGTTTGATTTTTTGAATCTATCCTGGATTTTGATATCAATAATTCCCTCATTGACATTACCCATTTTAAAATCATCCATCCCTACAAACTGATGACATGGATATACATCACCTTCAGGAGTGATGGCTATATATTCATGACCCGATCCACAGCCACTAAGTCTTTTTGTAACACATGGTCCCTGGCTTAAGTCGATCATAAAATGAAAAAAGTTAAAGCCTTTGCCCTGCTTTTCCCTATCTACATATTCCTTAGCCAGTTTTTCATATTCGTTGAATAGTAAAGGCAAATCCTCTTCCCTAAGGTCAAATCCCGAATCCTTTGCTGCAACCACCGGCTCAACCGACACTTGTTTAAAGCCTTCATCTGCAAGGTGAAGAACATCGCTGGAAAAATCAAGGTTTTCCCTCGTAAATGTTCCTCTCACGTAGTAATTATCCTGGTTTCTTGACTCGGCCATATCCTTTATCTTTGGTAAAATAGTACTGTACGAACCTGAGCCGTCTACTCTGTATCGCATATTATCATTGGTTTTTTCCCGTCCATCAAGGCTCAAGACAACATTTCCCATGTTTTCATTTATATACTTCTTATTTTCTTCATTTAATAACAGTGCATTAGTTGTTATTGTAAATCTGAAATTTTTGCTATATTCCTGCTCTTTACTTCTTGCATATGTAACTATTTCTTTTACGGTTTCAAAGTTCATTAATGGCTCTCCGCCAAAAAAATCTATCTCCAGATTTCTTCTGTTGCCTGATTTTCTGATAAGCAAATCAATTGCTTTTTTACCTGTTTCAGGGCTCATAACCGTTCTCTGACCCCCAAAATCTCCTGTGGATGCAAAACAGTATTTGCATCTGAGGTTACAGTCATGTGATACATGCAAACACAAAGCTTTTACTACTGCTTTTTTGTTTACCAAAGGCAGTATGTCCTTGTACTCATCTGATGAATATAGCTGTCCTTCTTTTACCAGCTCATTTATTTCAGACAATGCTTCTTTTATCTGAAGACTGTTATACTTTTCAGAAAGTATGTCAACAATTTCTTCGAAGTTATATTGCTTGTAATAATCAAGAACATCATAAGAAATGTCGTCAAATATATGTACAGCTCCGCTATTTACATCAGCAACAATGTTTGTTCCATACATTTTGAATTTATGTATCATTCTAATCCCCCAACACTATATTATTAATGAAGTGTTTCAGATCTTCATCGCTAAAAAAGTGGAAAGTGAGTAATAATTACATTCACTTTCCACTTTAATTATGTACATTTGTAATATTTATAGCTTAAATCATTATTTCTTTTCACAGCTCTGATTTGCTACAGTACATGATGTTTTGCATGCAGACTGGCATGAAGTTTGACATTCTCCGCATCCGCTGTTGTGCATACTGTCTTTTAATGTTGTTCCATTTATTGTCTTAATATGTTTCATTGTTCTTCCTCCCATACATTTTTGCAGAATATGAATTATAGTTTTATAGCATAACAAATTATAGCATATAGCAACTTAATTGAAAAGAATTTTTGTCAAATTTATTATAATTTACACCGCTTCAACGTCTTCCACCCCTACTTCTGACACGTGAATTTGCTTTTATATTTATCCCGACTATGCCGCCTATAGACCCGGCCAGAATTCCGATAGCAGTCATTGATATCACACTCCTGTTAATGCTTATATCTCTTAAGATAATACTGCTCAGAAAGTATAATACTAATACATATATAAAGCCGACAATTGCACCATTCAACCAGCCTTTGCTTCCCACATTCCTGCTGGAAACCATACCGGCTATCAGTATACTCATTACTGTAATTATGATTACTACGGTTGTAATATACTTATCCGGGAAATCGGTATAAGACAATATCAAAGAAAACAAGAAAAAAGTAGGCAAAGTAAAAGCATAGGCAATAACTAAACCCTTAATTATTGACATCATATCCATTCTGTTTTTTATAGAATTAGTCAGTCCCTGATTTGCCTGCTTATCCATAAACAACACCCCCATGTTAACTACAATTTATACACGATATAGATTTCCTGACTCCATAGTGTTGAATGAAGTATGATTTTATCGGTATTTGAAATCTTATCGCTTCATGCTATAGTATAAGTCTATTTGGAGTGTAATTAAGTTAGAACTAAATGATTCAAGGCTTCACATGATTTTTACCGCATTCATATACAAGGCCTATAAAAATAAAAGCTCTGTAAGTATTTATTCTTACAAAGCACTTTATCCTTTTATTAAGCTTCAACCAATTTTTCTACTTCCTTGATTGCCCATCTTTTTACTTTTATCTTAGTTTTTTCAATACCTGACTCGATTGTTATCTCATCATCTTTAATGTTTATTACCTTTCCCATGATACCTCCTATAGTAGTGATGTTTTCCCCTACCTTAAGGGCATCAAGCATTTCCCTGGTTTTCTTTTCTCTTCTTCTCTGTGGAAGAATAAGAATCACATACATTATACCAAACATCAGTACAAGTGGCAGAAAAGTAATTAGTTGTTCCATAAAAAACCTCCTTCATATATTTTCTTATTCCTATATTAAATTAACTCGTTGCGATAATACTAAAATTTTATGTATGGAACATATGCAAAGAGGTTATAAAGACTATATATCCAAGCTAGGATACGGCAAATCAATGTCTGAACGGAGTGAGTCTGATTTGCCCCGAGCTGAATTTAGCAGTGTCTTATACTCACAGCACCAGTTCAAGGAATAAAATTTATCTTTCGCAACACGTTAAGTTAACTCATATCAACAAGTTAATTTAGACACTATATTACCATTATTTATAACCGAATGCACTAAAAAATTCATTTCTGAAGTCTGCAAGCCTGTCATCAGCTATTGCCTGTCTGACCTTTTTCATAAGATTCAGAAGGAACCTCAGGTTATGCCAGGTAGTAAGCCTTATTCCCAATACTTCATTAGCTTTTATCAAATGCCTTATATAGGCTCTTGAAAAGTTTCTGCATGCATAACAGTCACATTCCGGATCCATTTGAGAGTAATCTCTTGCATATTTTGCATCTCTCACTATCAATCTTCCCCTGCTTGTCATTACAGTTCCATTTCTTCCTATTCTTGTCGGAAGGACACAATCAAACATATCTATACCTCGTATAGCGCCTTCTACAAGATAATCAGGACTCCCGACTCCCATAAGGTATCTTGGTCTGTCTTTGGGCAACAGCGGGACAGTCACATCCAGCATCTCATACATTTCTTCTGCAGGTTCGCCTACACTGAGTCCTCCAATAGCATATCCCGGAAAATCCAATTCAAGCAGTTCGTTTGCACTTTGAACTCTCAAATCCTTATATGTTCCACCCTGTACAATTCCGAACAAAGCCTGTTTTTCAGTATTTTTATGAGCATCCTTACATCTTTTTGCCCACCGGGTAGTCCTTTCAAGAGATTTCTTTGCATAATTATATTCACACGGATACGGTATGCATTCATCAAATGCCATAATTATATCGGCACCAAGGTCATTTTCAATTTCTATAGCTTTTTCCGGGGAAATAAAGTGTTTTGAACCATCTATGTGAGATTTGAATGTAACCCCTTCTTCTTTAATACTTCTTAATCCTCCAAGGCTGAATACCTGAAAACCCCCACTGTCAGTCAAAATCGGCCTGTCCCAATTCATAAACCCATGAAGTCCTCCTGCATCCTTCACTATATCACTACCGGGACGCATATATAAATGATATGTATTGCTTAGTATTATTTGAGCTTCAATATTTTCCAGTTCATCAGGAGACATGCCTTTTACAGAAGCCTGAGTACCTACAGGCATAAATGCAGGAGTATCGAAATATCCGTGAGGAGTATGTACACGGCCAAGTCTGGCACCTGTTTGCTTGCATGTTTTGATTAATTCGTATCTTACGGCAGACATATTTTTTCCTTTCTTGTTAAGTTGTGATTAATATCCTTCTATTTATCTTATCAGCATTGCATCTCCGAAACTAAAAAACCTGTACTTCTCTTTTATTGCCAAGTTATAGGCATTTAATACATTTTCTTTTCCTGCAAATGCACTTACAAGCATTATCAGAGTTGATTCCGGCAGATGAAAATTGGTTATCATGCCGTCAATTATCTTGAATTTATAGCCGGGGTAAATAAAAATATCTGTCCATCCGCTTTTAGGATACAGATTTCCTTCTTCCGTACCTGCCGTTTCAAGGACACGGCAGCTTGTCGTCCCTACAGCTATTACCCTTTTCCCATTTTCTTTTGCCTTATTTATTTTCATGCATGCTTCTTCGTTTATATTAAAAAATTCGGAATGCATTTTATGCTCCAAAACATTTTCAACCTTTACAGGCCTGAAAGTACCTAAACCCACATGAAGAGTTACATATGCAATACTTATTCCCCTGTTCTCAAGATCTTCGAGAAGTTCCGTGGTAAAATGCAGACCTGCAGTAGGTGCTGCTGCAGAACCCTTGTATTTGGAGTACACGGTCTGATAACGTTCTGTATCCTCAAGTCGCTTTGTTATATATGGAGGTAATGGCATTATGCCAACCATGTCCAAGATCTGTTCAAAAACACCGTCATATTCGAATCTCGCCAATCTATTTCCTTCATCAACAATGTCAATTATTTCAGCTTTAAGAAGTCCGTTTCCGAATACAAACCTACTGCCGGGTTTTGCTCTCCTCCCAGGCTTAAGGATTACTTCCCAAATATCTCCGTTTACTTTTTTTAAAAGGACAAACTCAATTTTCCCTCCCGAGCCTTCCTTTTCACCAAGAAGTCTTGCAGGAATTACCCTGGTATCATTTAATACAAGGCAATCCCCTTTTTTCATATACCCGGTTATGTCTTTAAAAAATCTGTGTTCTATCTGTCCCGAATATCTATCCATGACCATTAGCCTTGACATTTTTCTGTCTTTGATAGGCTCCTGAGCTATCAATTCTTCCGGTAAATCATAATTAAACTCATTTACATTCATAATTTATACACCTTTAGAGCTTCAATACCTTTATATTCGTTTAAATAATACATTAAATATCATTTTTTTACAAGGCATCAGCAATGTAAATTTCAATTTATTTCAGGAAACTATGAACTAAACAACATTTCAAATTACAATGAGGCTATCGAAGCATTCGATAAGGCAATTGAGCTTGACTCTGCAAACACCAGCGCACTTGAGGGAAAAGCATATTCTCTGAGAAGTAATTGCTCATATAAAGAGGCTTAAGAACTTTATATCAAACTCCTGGAAAAAGATCTAAAAGACTATTATTTATACATTAAGCTTGAAGAAAGCAGTAGAACTGGATAAAAGCTTCGCAGCAAAAGCTAAAAAGGAAGATGCCTTCTCCAGTATCCGTAAAACAAAAGCATTTACTACTATAATAAAATAATTCAGTATAAAAAATCAGCTATCTCATATGAGATAGCTGATTTTTTTATAAGCAACTTTCACTCTACAGTTACATCTTTATAGTAATACTTAAGTATCTGCTCATATGTGAAACCTGCCTTAGCCATTCCCTTTGCACCCTCCTGACTCATTCCCACACCATGTCCCCAACCCTTTCCTGTAAAAGTGTAGTTAACAGGAACAGCCTGAACGGTTTTTTTGACGCCATCTTTGCCTATAATAAGAATGTTCCCTTTTACTGCTGTAGCCTTAACTCCATTTGCAGTCATTACCTTCCTGTTTCCAGCCTGTATTGTCCTTTTAGTGTTATTCAGGGCTTTTACAGTGACATCTGCATCGGAAGTCATAGTATACATATTGCTGCTTAGCCCAAAAGCGGTTCTAAATGTCTCCCTAGGGTAAGTATAATTATCTTTTGTTCCTTTTACTTCAAGCTCAAGTATCCTTTTAGCAGCAGTAAGCTTGTTTATGCTTATGCCTGTAACATCCCCAACATCCCTGCTCTTTGATTTTTTAGTAGTTTCTGCAATTTTTGCTGCAGTTATAGTCTTTGTCCAGTAATAATGTGAAGATGTATCAGGTTCATATTTATCCTCTACACTTTTTAAATAAGGGTATTCCGTACCCCATACATTTTCTACGTCTTCTGTCCATCCTCCGCTTGAAGCAAAAAACACAGTAGTCGCGGGCCTTCCGTTATATTTTACTATCTTGCCTTTTGTTTCATCCACAGCTTTATTTGCAGCAGCTTTCTCTGCGTCATATCCGCCTTTCCCCTCGCTCTGATCCCCATACATCTGACAGTGTGTTTTTGGACATAAATCAAAATTCCATTTACTATGCCCCCCAATACGTGTCAATGCATATGTCCTTGCTACCACAGCTTGAGCTTTTAGTGCCTCTGACGGTGAATATGATTCTATTTCTTCAGGTACTACCCCATATACATATTGTTCAAAAGGTACAATATTTATAAGTGTCATATCACTACCTGAAAGTCTTCTTATCTCCAGATCCCCTCTGTATCTTAATCCGTTCACCCTAAATATTTCTCCTGATGTACCTGCTTTCGGATGCAATTGTAACTTATTCACCGAATTTGCAAAAACCATCAATACATTTCCTGATTTTGATTCTATAACGACCCTGTAGTTATCCGGCTGAACCACACTGCATGTTCCAGTACCGGTTACTGTTTCAACAGCTGCTATTCCAGTCTGAGCAGATATCTGATCCGGGTAAAAGCCTGTCCATACCTGCCATGCATCAATAAATACCGGATATGCAGTAATTCCTGCCTGTTTAAGTATTTCTACCTGTTGACTTGCAGAAATATAATCCGGGTATACACCACCTGCCTGAATATGAAAAGGCCCTATTTTTTCACCTGCAGAAGTTGTTGAAGAAGCAGGGTTATACTCTGTCAGCTTACCGGAATTGTTCAGATAGTAGCTGTCTTTTCTGATTGCCAGCTCCTCATTGACTTGCTGATCATATATAACATTGAAATTATTGTCCTTGTAGTATCCAATCTGAAGTCCCCCTTCAGCACTGACAATAAAACTGCTTAATGCTGTGCCCTCGTAAAAGAGTCCTACCCTTACCTTTTCAGGTATTGTTATGGTAGCGGCGTATAGGCCCATGCCAGAAAGCATGATTATTACAACCAGAACCAGTGCTAATGCTATCTTTACGTACCTGATCATTTTGACCTCCGTTTATCATATGTAAAATAAATAGTGACTCTAAATAATCTGTTTTCGTTTGTTAATATGACACCTTATATAATATTTCGACGAAATACTATGCTTTCCTTTCGTTTTTTTCTTTTTTAATATTTTTGTAACATATGTTCTAGGCACTATCCTGAATCAACCTTTCCAGCATTAATGTATCGATAAACCTGTCCTCCATAAACCGACTCAAGCCCACGATCGGCGTACAATTTTCATTTATAAACAAAATATTTGACACATATTACCCGAAGTGTTATTATTATAAAAACATATAATTCCATATGAAATTAAGAGAACTTTTTTATAGTTTGATAAATATAATAGTAATACGATAGAGGTGCGTTTTTCAAAAGTACATGTGCAGAAAATGATGGGATTTAGCGAAGCATATGAAAAGGGAAAGACGCCGAAGGGGATATATTCCCATAAATATATCCCCTGGTTCTACAGTAAATAGCTGTATAACTGTCATCAAATACCTTGATGGAGCGCTATCTGTTCATTTTACAAAGCATTATGTCAGTTTTGTATTGAACTGTTGGTACTTCATACCAACAGTTTTTTTAGTTTATTTATTTATCATATGGAAAAATAACTATATCAAAATGAGAGGATGTTTAAAATGAGAAAACCTATCTTTACAGGTTCTTGTGTAGCTGTTGTCACTCCTTTTACCGATGATGGCATTGATTTTAGCAAACTTGAAGAACTTATAGAGTTTCAGATCAAGGAAGGTACTGATGCAATCGTAATATGCGGAACTACAGGTGAAGCTTCAACCATGCCGGACGAAGAGCATAAATCAGCTATAAAGTTTGCAGTAGACAAGGTGAATAAAAGAATCCCTGTAATTGCCGGTACAGGCAGCAACGATACCCGTCATGCTATTGAACTCAGCAAATATGCAGAAGAAGTCGGTTCGGATGCTATTCTTACTGTAACACCTTACTATAATAAAACTACACAAAAGGGTTTGTATGAGCATTTTAAAGTTATAGCAAACAGTATAAAAATACCTGCAATATTATATAATGTTCCTTCAAGAACAAATCTGAATATAAGTCCCGAAACGATAAAGGCACTGTCAGAAATAGAAAATATTGTTGCTATAAAAGAATGCAATTTTTCTCAGGTAGGAGATATTATTAATCTGTGCGGTGACAACTTCGCCATATATTCAGGTGAAGATGGTGCTGTCGTACCCTTCCTGTCCATGGGAGGAAAGGGAGTAATTTCGGTCATGGCAAATATTATACCGAAGGATACACATGATATGGTAGTAAAATATCTTAGCGGTGATATTGAAGGCAGCCGGAAACTCCAGCTCAAGACCCTAGATCTGATAAAAGCATTATTTATTGAAGTCAGTCCTGTTCCGGTTAAGACCGCTATGAATCTAATGGGAATGAATGTTGGAAAATACCGTATGCCTCTGGTGGATATGAGTGAGAAAAACCTTGAAATACTGAAAGCAGAATTGAAAAACTACGGACTTATCTAGTCCTGTTTGCAGCTAAAAGTTTAGTGTTTCGAATATGTATATAAATTACACTTTTTACCTAAATACTAAACAAACACATTAAACTAAAAGAAGGAAGTGAATATCAAATGATAAATGTATTAATGAGCGGATGCAATGGAAAGATGGGTCAGGTTATTACCAGGCTGGCCTCAGAAGATAATGAACTCAAGATAGCGGCAGGATATGATATTAGTAATACTATCAGTAATCCATATCCAGTATTCACTAATATAAGCAGTTGTGATGTAAATGTAGATGTAATCATAGATTTTTCTAACCCCGCAGCCTTTGAAAGTCTCCTGGAATTTGCCTTATCAAAAAAAATACCTTTAGTCATGGCAACAACAGGTCTTTCTCAAAGCAATATAAAAATGCTTGAATCTGCTTCCAAACAGATTCCAGTATTCTTTTCCGCCAACATGTCACTGGGAGTAAACTTGCTTATAGATCTTGTAAAAAAGGCGGCAAGAATTCTGGAAAGTAATTTTGATATAGAAATAATAGAAAAACATCATAATCAGAAAGTAGATGCTCCAAGTGGCACTGCTCTTGCAATAGCAGATGCAATCAACACTGTTCTGGAACAAAAGCATGAGTATATGTACGACAGGCATTCCCGTAGGAAAAAGAGAAGTAAAACTGAAATAGGAATACATGCAGTTCGGGGTGGAACAATAGTAGGAGATCACTCTGTGATATTCGCCGGCAATGATGAAATAATAGAAATCAACCATACGGCTACGTCTAAGGAAATTTTTGCAGTAGGAGCTCTGAGAGCGGCAAAGTTCCTGTTTGATAAAAAACCGGGAATATACGATATGGCCAGCCTTATAGGCAAAGATTAAAGAAGAATACAGAATTAGTTCGTCCAGCAGCTTAAGCCTAGTCTGTCAAAGCATCTGAGATATTTTTTGAATTGAAAGGAATGATGGTTAATATGTCTAAAAATCCTGTAACTGATATTTCTGTTACATATAATGTAGCTTTGGTTACTGTAGATAATCTTCCAAACAACCTGAAGATTATTTCAGATATTTTCAACTCTATAGCCGAGCAAAAAATAAGTATCGATATGATTAGCCAGGCTCCTCCCTATAGAGGAGTAATAAATATTTCCTTCAGTATTTCAGCCGATGACCTGGTAAAAACTTTAAGCATTTTAAATAGCTTTAAAAAAGTAGTTCCCAATCTTAATATCGAAGTAGACTCAGACAATACCAAGCTGTCAGTATATGGAGAATCAATGAAAAATTTACCCGGAGTAGCAGCAGCACTTTTTACAATTCTTGCTTCAAACGGAATTGAGATAAAGCTGGTTACTACCTCTGAAGTTGATATATCATATCTTATTTATGAAAAAGATGTAGACAGAGCTATTGAGGCAATAAAAAACAAATATGACATAACATAAAAGAAACCGCTTAAGCGGTTTCTTTTATGTTTAAATGTATCAAGGCTAACTATTAAAGCTTTTCATTCCTGAACTACTGCATTTTTACCTGTATTTTCAGCTTTATCAATCATATACTTTTTCAACTTAGGGTATACAAAGAAATTTGTAATAAGTCCAATTAAACTCATTGTGATTAATGGAAACAGTATAATACCTATTGGAGGATATATAAGGAACGTAATACCCAGAATTAAAGCACATATCACCAAAATACCCAGATTAGGCAGAAAGCCGATCAATGCAAATATCAAAGCATTCTTATATATCTGCTTAATACTCAACTTAAATGTAACCATCATTGGGTAAATATACATATGCATCATTATATAGGTTATGAACGCTAAGATTAAAAAGCCGCTGGCAAGTGTAAAGAATATGTTGCCATTGTCCTTTCCCATTGTAATGTATATATTTATGTCCAGACCGATAACCAGTATAATAAACAGATCAATTATTGACACTATTAACCCCTGTTTCATATTCTTCAATGTATTTTCTTTAAAATCCCACCAAATAAAAGCATGCTCTTCGCGGGCATAGTTTCTGAGCACATAAGTAAACCCAGCTTGTGCCGGCCCTATTGTTATTAATGGAATACATAAGAAAATTGAGCCAAAGGCAAACTTCAGCACAAAGTCGATAAAAATACTGTCTGACAACATCTTTCTAAAATAGAAACTGTTAACTATGTAAATCATTGTAATTATAGCCGGAATATTAAACAAGCAAAAGAGAAGATTCAATCTCATTAAATTCCAGAATTTCCGCCCTAAAATTTCGAAAAACACTTTTATCCTTGGTTTTGGTGGCCCATCCTTTGGAACGCCAGGCCCATGTTTTGTGTAATCAAAAAGTCCAAAAAAACCTGCCATTTTATCTTTCCCCTTTATAGTATAGTAAAAACTTTGCTGAATAGCAGCAAGCATGTTTAGTAACTAACACATTAATTACTATCAACAATTCATTACTGCATGTGCTGTATGCTATGTCCATTTTACCAATTACTTCTCCTTTATTCAATACAATTTATTACCATAAGAAGTTTCCGAATTTTTTATACTAAAAAGTATTGACACAATGACCAGATGCTAGTATAATTGATTTTGCTGATTGAACACAAATTGAATACGCGAGGATGGCGGAACTGGCAGACGCGCACGTTTGAGGGGCGTGTGGGAGACCGTGTGGGTTCAAGTCCCACTCTTCGCACCAAATAGAATCTTTCGAAAAGGAAGATTCTTTTTTTTTGCCTAGGAAGTGATGTATATGGAAAATTACTGGTGGCAGGATTATGATAATTATCAATAAAACTTAAATGGTGCATGGCAAAATCCCCAATGCACCATCAAATATAACAAATATCTTTTCCTGGCTTCCTCAGTTCTAAACCCTGGCTTGGTTTAGTATTGCACTCCTTCTTTCGCCCACTTTTTGCACATTTCAATCCTTGCCCCATTATCGCCATGCTCCTCGTGATAGGAGTATTCGTAAAGCTGCTTGCATGGCATTTCTGCACACTGACCGCAATGACTGTGACCTTTGTTCTGACAACATACAGCTACAGGACACTCCCCATGAAAAGGATGTCCGTTTGTTTCCACACAACCGCCACAATTACATGGTTCCTTATAAGAGCATTCACTGCATAATAGACCACATCTTGATTCCACCATAGTAAACCACCTTTTTTGCTTTATTCTATCACACTAAACAAGACACCTATATGTCATGTTCATAATTCATAATAATTTTTTTGCCTTGTCCTTTTATTTCATCAACCAAATCAATGAGAGCACCGACTCCTGCGGTTCAACCATACTATTCTTTGGAGTTTGCAAGCTGTCCACGCACTTTTATCAAGCTTATAGCCATCAGCTATGAAAATTCCTCCATCACCCCCTGGTGTTTCTTTCTAATGATAAAAAAAGCCCTCAAGCTAATTCTTGAGGGTAATTCATAAAATTGAAGCTAACTTTCTTATAATAAATTAACTTCGTTACAAGAGGGAAACATTACTATATGAATTAAGTTAATTAATTTGACTTACAAGATTGTTTACCCATTTTCCAGAGAACATCCTTCTTAATCCGAACACAAGTCTGACCACCTCTTCCAGTGAAAGCAGCAGATAAACCCAGTGTACCGGCAGGTCTAAAACAAATGCAGCTATCAGTCCTGATGGGACTCCAACTATCCATGTGGCAGTTGATTCCATTGCAAACACATATTTGCTGTCTCCTCCACTTGAAAGTATACCTCCCGCTATAATCATGTTCGATACCTTAACCCATAAGAAGAATGAGAATACTATAAGCAAGTATTGAGCATATACTTCCGCTTCTGAAGAGATATTATAAACTTTTATGTAAAACCTTGAAATCAAAATCACTATAGCACCTGATACGGCAGCAAATGTAATACCGAGCTTTACAATCTTTTTTGCATAAACAATTGCTTTATCCTCTTCGTTTGCTCCTATAGCATTCCCTATAATTACTCCGGCTGCGCATGAAAGGCCCGAGAGTACTCCTACTGCCAATCCCTGGATTGGAAAAGTAATAGCCATAGCTGTGTATTCACTAGTTCCTATTCTTCCATATATAAGGTTATACATTGTTTCTCCAAAAACCCATAACATTTCTGTAAGTAATATCGGGTATGTGGTTTTTACGAAACTGTTTACCAGGGATTTTGACATCCCGCGCATATTTTTGATAGAAACTGCCCCAGGCAGTTTTAATATGTATATTGAAGAAATAATTATTATTAACTCGATGATACGCGAAATTGTTGTTGCAACAGCTGCTCCTTCTATGCCAAGCTCCGGGAAACCGAATTTACCGAATATGAAAACATAATTCAAAATAACATTACATACCACTGCTGCCATACTTGCCGCCATCGGGATCTTGACATGCGCCGTAGATCTTAATATTGATGAATATACAATTGTCAGTGTAGTAGGTATATAACTGTAAGCAACTATCCTCAAAAACTTGACTCCATTAGATATTACTTCTGGATCGGTAGTAAATATACCTACACATGCTTTGGGAGCAAGTATTGCAGCCAGTACGAAAACTACCGTTAATACGCCGCCTACCGATAAACCAAGGCCTAGCAATTGTCCTATCTTTTCCTTATCTTTTTTACCCCAGAACTGTGCTGTGTATATTCCTATTCCTGAAGCCAAACCACTCAATATAACTGTAAGTATGGTTATTACCCTGTTGCTTATACCAACGGCAGCAATTGATGATTCACCAAGCTGGCCTACCATTATCTGATCGGTCATATTAAGGGTCATCATTATTATACTTTGAAGAGCGATAGGTATGGAAATCTTCAATATATGCTTATTCATTTCACTGTTTTGTACTTTGTCCAGTCTTTGTCCGTTTTTACTTATTAACCCCATCATCTTGATTCTCCTTTATTACAAATTAAACATCACTTTCTCTTTCCACTATCGTGTTTAGTAATATATCTTTATCTACTATTTCACCCTTTCCCCTGTTTTTTAGTCGCAGCATATATACATCATGATGGATATGTTCTGAGACAATCCGCGTAAGAAGCCTGTTTTCAGTAAATATTCCAATATAATCACTTCTTTGCTCATTGCTGGAAATAAGTGATTTTTTATTATCAACAACAAGCATAAGTCTTTCATCTCCACATTTTTCATAACTATTCCCATGTGAATAAACTTCTACAGGCAAACCTTTTGTATCAAGTTCCGTAAAGCTGAAAACTATTGTTCTTACCCCTCTGGCATCTGCGTCCAGAATTTCCTTCTTAAATAACTCAAGATCAAATTCTGTGTTTATATATATTTCTGCTTCTGCATCTTCAATAAGTTCTTTAGTCTTTGTAATTATTTTGTCATAACCTTCAATATTCAGGAATCTGTTTTCTACAGGCTTTTTATCCATACTCTTAATTTTTTCTCTGACTTTATCTGCCGTTTTTACAAAATCCCTTTTTAGCTGTTCTATCAGAGTTTCCGGATCTTTAGGCTCATATTCGCTTGATTCTCCTGGGACAAGGTAAATACAGCCTCTTTGGTTTAGATTATCAAGAGCAGCATATACAGTAGATCTGGAAAGGTTTAGTATCTTAGCAATTTTGTAGCCGTTAGCTCTACCCTGGCTTACAAGAGTAATATATACCGCAGCTTCAGTCCTGGAAAAATTCAAGCCCATCAGCTCTTCAATCAAGTCTTCCATAATAGCCCCCTTTCTTAGTAGTACATTGTGTACTACTAACTATATATTATATTACTATCTCTTCTTTGTCAATACGATAATCATATTATCAGTAAAAAATCAGTTCTTTTTCAGCTATATTTCAGTTATAATTCATACTATTTTATCCCAAACCATTTAAAATCCATATTGAAATGCTAAAAAATTCCATGACTCAGTTCAATATAACCCGTTCTTAACAGTTCATAATTCTAGATATATGAAGACTGTTTAAGATAAACATAAAATTTAAAATAACGGAGGTAAATCTTATGAAAAAGTTTTTTTCGATATTATTGGTAATATCATTGTTGGTAGTCTCTAGTGTTGGCGTTTTTGCTTATGGCTCTTTTGATCAAACTATTTATAACTATTTGAATAATAGAGTTTATACTAATGAAGGTAAAACATATGACGTCAAAATTTTCAAATCAAATCCATCAACCCAATTTGCTACTCCAGTACTTTTACAGAATGGCTACAAGAGTTATTTGTCATCTATTAACCCGTCATCATCTTATACAACAGTTGCAAAAGTAAATGGTAATGTTATGCAAAGCTATGGTTCCTCTGGAACTTCTTTTTATGGATTAGGTTATGTTAATGGCGTACTTTATCAGGATGGTAAAAAGTTAAACAGTGCATCTGATGTTACAGGCCTACATTCACAATATTACCCTTGTTTTGTTGTAAAAAACAACGACACAGCAACTGTCAGATGGTTTTCAAATACAAGTGCCTTATCAACAGCACTACCGTATATTAAGTTTATGATGCCCTCAACTAATTGTTTGGTATATGATTCAAAATCGGTATTTGAAAGCACAGCTGTATATGATGAATACGATGGTGGACTTAGAATAGCGGACTGGAATAACTTAAGCAATCCTAATTACCATAACAATTATAATACAGCAGTAGACCATGGAACTTCCGCAAATACAAGAACATTTATAGGACATAAGAAAGATGGATCCTTTATTTTGGTAGTAGTAGATAGCACCGGTAATGGCATGAATTTCAAAGTCGGAGCACAACTAATGGTAGATTTGGAATGCGATTATGCCGTAAACCTTGACGGTTCTGACGCTTCGCAAATGAGAGTAGCCTCAGGATATACTAATGGCGCCACAGCTGGTAAAGTAACAACTAATGGAAGCAACTATACTTACTATGGTTCTGCATTCTGTATTTATAATAAATAACATTAGCTGTTTTTCAGCACTGTTTACATGTAAACAGTGCTGAAAATCTTTACTATAAAAATATTTGTCCTATTTGTTACAAATAAATTACAATTTTAAAAAAACGTTTACAAATCACATAAGTATGGATTATACTAACAAACGTGGAATAAAAATCTTCCATACTGTTTAATAAATTAATTAAAAGGAGGTCGCTATGATGAGAATTGTATATTTTAATTTTGTCAATGTTAAAATCAATCATGTAAATATTTCATTGCGACCTGTTATTAACGCTTTCTAGCAGTATAGGAAACTCAAACATACTTTCGCTGATAGTGCCACAGGTTGTAAAGCCTGTGGCTTTTTTGTTGTCTTTTATACTTAGCACATCATTTAATGTCTCAGGCTGGTTCCAAAAACTATAATTTTACTTCTGATGATACTTTAGCTTCGTTGCTATTTAGTTTCAGCATTTGTTACATTTAAGGAGGTCGGAATATGAGGAATTTCAAACAACTTCTAAACTTTTTAAAGGGCAACAGACTGATATATTTCGCGGCAGTACTGTCCATATGTCTTTCTTCCCTGTTTTCTACAACAATACCTGTTGTAATAAGATTTATTATTGACTCGGTTATCGGTACTGAACCAATAGACCTCCCCGCATGGGCCAGGGCTATTGTTGATTTCTCCGGAGGTAAGAGTTATTTGGTCAGACACCTTTGGATTTGTGGAGCAGTAATCGTACTGCTTACAGCACTTCACGGATTTTTTCTCTTCCTGAAAGGGCGTTTGGCTGCAATGTCATCAGAGAATTCAGGAAAAATGCTGAGAGAAAAACTTTATAACCATATTATGCATCTTCCTTACGATTTCCATGTGAAAAATCATGCCGGGGATTTGATACAACGTTGTACATCTGATGTTGAAACCGTTCAGAATTTTATTTCCTCGCAGTTTGTGGAAATCGGTCAGTCTGTGACGTCATTCAGCCTGGTGTTTGTTTTTATGCTTTCCATTGATCCTTTATATTCTCTGGTATCTATAGTGCTTGTTCCTTTTATACTTCTTGCAACTGTAATATTTTTCAGAAGTATGAAAAAAGTATTCAAGCTTACAGATGAGTCTGAAGGCAGAATGACATCTACGCTTCAGGAATCCCTGACAGGCGTCAGAGTAGTAAAGGCTTTTGGAGCACAAAATTTTGAAACTGACAAATTTGATGAAAAAAATGTGGAATATAGAGATTACATAAAGAAGATACTATACCTTATGTCAAATTTCTGGTCATCTACAGATTTTCTTTGCCTTACACAGCTCCTGGTAGTCATTATTTCGGGTGTATACTGGACAAATACCGGAAGAATTACACTGGGGACACTCGTAGCTTTTATCAGTTATGCCGGTATGCTGATATGGCCTGTAAGACAGTTAGGTCAGGTTTTAGCCTTTATGGGTCAGACTTTTGTGTCATTGAACAGGATACAGGAAATACTCGATCATCCTGAGGAAGAAACCCTCGAAAGTGATTTAAGACCCGAAATAAAAGGTGATATTGAGTTTACCGGTTTATCTTTTGGCTATGATGAAAAAAACCTCATACTCAAAGATCTGTCTTTCAAAATCCAGAGAGGTCAGACTGTTGCGGTACTGGGTGCTACCGGTTCAGGTAAAAGCTCCATAGTGCATCTGTTAACAAGGCTATATGACTATAAGAAAGGTTCAATAAAAATAGATGGAACCGAATTGAGCAATATCGACAGAAAATGGCTTAGAAAAAATGTCGGAATAGTATTACAGGAACCGTTTCTTTTTTCAAAATCAATTAAAGAAAACATAAGATTTGGAAAAACAAATGCAACTGATGATGAAATTCATACCTCCTCCTCTATCGCAGCTATACATGAGGCAATACAACACTTTGACAACGGTTATGATACCATTGTCGGTGAAAGAGGTGTAACCTTATCAGGAGGACAGAGACAAAGAATCGCCATAGCCAGAGCTGTAATACGCGATGTACCGATCCTTATCTTTGATGATTCCTTAAGCGCCGTGGATATGGAAACAGATGCATTTATACGAAAAGCACTGAAAAAAAGAAGCCGCCACACCACCACCATTATCATTTCACACCGTATCACCACGCTGGCAGAAGCTGATATCATCCTGGTGCTGGAAAATGGCCAAATTAAGCAAAAAGGCACGCATAACGAGCTTATTGCAAAGAATGGCTTATATAGGAGAGTATGGGAGCTTCAAAGTTCCCTGGAAAATGAACTTGAAAACATAGTATAAAAACCACTGTTATTATTTGGAAACTTACTAATTGGAGGTGTAATGTATGGAATTTCTGGAAGAACAAGAGTATAAAAAGCAGCTTGACCTAAGTCTTTGGAAAAAATTAATGAAATTTGTCGTACCATATAAGAAACATTTTGTAATACTGATAATACAAATGATCCTAATAGCAGGAGTGGATGCCATATTTCCTATTCTGAACAAGCTGGCTATTGATAAATTTGTCATTCCTGGTTCTTTTAAAGGATTTTTACCGTTTTGTATTTTATTGTTTGTCTTGATTACAGCCCAGGCCGTGAATGTAAAATTTATGATCAAGGTAGCTGGGCATATTGAAACAGGAATTCCATATGATATAAGAAAAGCCGGTTTTGAAAAATTACAGCGGCTTCCCCTTTCCTACTATGACAAAACCCCGGTAGGATGGCTTATGGCAAGAATGACCTCGGATGTAAAAAGACTGGGTACTACATTATCATGGAATCTTGTAGACATGTCATGGGCAATGACTCTTATGTTTCTTATGGCTGTACTCATGCTGATCCTAAACTTGAAACTGGCTCTTCTGGTATTGGCAACCATACCTGCCCTTATCATAGTAAGTCTGGTTTTTCAACGACTGATCCTTAAGAATTATAGAAAAGTGCGAAAAGTGAACTCACATATAACAAGCTCTTTTAATGAAGGAATTATGGGAGCCAAAACAATTAAAACACTGGTAAGGGAAAAAGAGAGCTTAAATGAATTCAAAGAGTTAACTTTAGAAATGAGAAAGTACTCCGTCAGGTCTGCAGTTATGTCTTCTTTTTACACTCCATTGGTAATACTGCTTGGAAGCATAGGAACAGCCGCAATCATCTGGCGGGGCGGTAATGACGTAGCAGCCTTCGGTTCAATATCTTACGGAACATTAGTAGCTTTTCTTTCATATGCGACACAATTTTTTGAGCCTGTAAAACAATTTGCAAGAATTTTCAGTGAAATACAATATGCTCAAGCTTCAGCCGAGCGCATAATGACACTTATTGAAACAGAAGTTGATATAAAGGATTCGGATAAAGTTATCAGTAAATATGGAAACTACAAAAACCCTGAAATGCAAAAATGGCCTGAATTGAAAGGTGAAATAGAGTTTAGGGATGTATGCTTTTCCTATAACAAAGAAGAAAAAATACTCGAAAAATTCAATCTCAGTGTTAAGCCAGGCGAAACAATAGCAATTGTCGGTGAAACAGGTTCAGGCAAAACTACTATAGTTAACCTCGCCTGCCGGTTTTATGAACCTACAGGCGGCAGTATTCTTATAGATGGAATTGATTATAGGGAGAAGCCTCTTTTATGGCTATACTCCAATCTCGGTTACGTATTACAGGAGCCACATCTTTTTAGTGGTACCGTCCGCGAAAATATTGCTTATACAAGAACCGATGCGTCAATGGATGAAATTATGAATGCTGCAAAACTCGTAAACGCACATGATTTCATCACCCGTCTGGAAAATGGCTATGATACCGATGTAGGAGAGAGAGGAAGTAAGCTGTCTACAGGCCAAAAACAGTTGATTTCTTTTGCCCGTGCAATACTTGCAAACCCGAAAATATTTGTTCTTGATGAGGCTACTTCTTCTGTTGATACAGAGACAGAACACCTTATAAAAGATGCCATTCAAAACATATTAAAGGGCCGCACAAGCTTTATTATTGCCCACAGGCTCTCAACAGTAAAGTCAGCTGACAGAATTCTGGTAATTGAAAAAGGCAATATTATTGAAGACGGGACACACAAAGATCTTCTGCGCAGGAAAGGTTATTACTACAAGCTGTATACCAACCAGTTCATAGAGGAACAGGAAAACAGTGTTTTCAGTGATGAAAAAGCAGGATAAAAATACAGAGGCGGAAACCCGCCTCTGTATTTTTATTATTAAGTAAAATTATTGGGGTGTTGTACTGACAGGCATTTCACACGAACATTCTTTATAAGCTGCAGCTTCATCCTGAGATGTATTGCATCTTTCAAGGAATTCTTTAATTATTTTCATCATAAGATGGTCAAGAATCATGTGAATATCCTCTACCTTCTGCATATCATTAACCGGAACCAGTATATGGTGTTTGGTGCTTTCCTTCAGCTTACCCCCGTTAAAGCCCAGTAAAGCTACAGTATCTGCACCTACCGAATTGGCGTATTCTATAGCCTGCACTACGTTTTCAGAATTTCCGCTTCCGGAGATTCCGAAAACCAAGTCCCTGGGAGTCAGATAGTTTTCCAACTGAAACTTGAATATGCTGTCATAGCTGATATCATTTGCAACAGCCATCATCGTGGATACATTATCATTTAGGCATATAAATTTAAATCTTTTTGACAGATTTCCGCTTACTCCTTTATTAAAATCATTTACAAAGTGTGAAGCTGTAGATGCACTTCCGCCATTTCCGAAAATATAAATCATACCGCCTTTTGCATATACTTCTATTAGTTTGTTAATAATAAAATTAATACTATTTCTATCCAATTTTTGTAATATGTCCTTCAACTCATCAAAATATGCTTCTATTTCATTTATAAAATTCATTTTAGCAACTCCTTATATATATAATTATGATTTTTAATATGTATGGTTGTTTCATGTATTAATTATTTTTTTTACAGCTTCCAGCAGATTTTCCGCATACGCTTCCGGTACAACATCAAACTTCTTATCCTTTCCACCCTCACCTCTTGATAGTAGTATGGTCTTCAAGCCTGCATTTTTCCCTGTCTTTATATCAACAGTTGTATCTCCTATCAGATATGATTCTGAAAGATCGATATTGTATCTTAATGCTGCTTTCTCTATCATTCCTATAGCCGGTTTTCTGCAAGTACACACAATCTTATAGTCCTTATTTTCCCCGGGATATCCTTTATCAGGATGATGTGGACAATAAAGAATATCATCTACATATACCCTGTGCTCTCCCAGATTCGTCTCAAGTTTTTTATGTATGTTTTCCAACCCCTCAACAGTACACATGTTTCTTGCCACAACCGGCTGATTGGTTACAACAATACTTAAATATTCAGAACTGTTAAGCATATTAAGTGCAGGATAAACATCATCATATATTTTCAACTGCTCAGGCTCTGATAATAATCCTACATATTTATTAATGGTACCATCTCTGTCGAGAAAAACAGCCTTTTGCTTTCCTGCCAGATTCCTTTTTGCAGCAACACCTTTCTTAACATGTTCCTGCACAAGCTTATATCTCTCGGGAGTTCCCATATCTTTTATATACTCGCTGGTCTTATATCCACAAATTCTCCCTTCTATTGCTCTTGCTATAATATTTTTTTCAAGGTCCTGGGCCATGTTTTCCTGGACATAGTCCAGTATTCCCCTGCTAAAAACAAAAACTCCGGCATTTATACAGTTGTTGTAATAAAAATCTCTTTTTTCACTTTTACCGATTATTCCTTCTACCATGCCTGCGGCAGTCATTTTTATCACATCACTGTCGTAAGGATGGTCATTGGGATGAACTGCAAGGGATGCCAGACACCCCATTTTCCTGTGAAAACTGATAAACCTTTCAAAGTCAATATCAAATATCACATCTCCATAAGAAAGAACAAAGTCATCTGTAAGTACATCCTTTAAATAATACAATGCTCCTGCTGTACCAAGCGGCTGTTGTTCCTCATAGTAGGTAATGTTCACCCCAAACCCTTTTCCGTCTCCAAAATATTCCTTTATTTTATGCCCCAAGTGACCTATGACAAGTATTATTTCAGTGATGCCTGCACGTTTGTAGTTCTCAACCTGGTATTCCAATACAGGTTTACCGCATATATTTATCAGAGGCTTGGGGATTTCCTCCGTAAGACTGCCAAGTCTTGTCCCCTTGCCTCCGGCTAAAATGACCGCTTTCATTATCTACCACCTCCTGTAACTGCCCAGTGCTTAACAAATTTTCAATTCTATAGTTTTTACTTCTTCAAAGTCTCTTTATATACATCTATATATTGCCCTACATACTTGTCCCAACCATGGTCCTGAGCCATTCCATTCTTAACAATCTTATTCCACTCTTCTTTGCGATGATATAGCTTTATAGCCTTGCGTATGGTATACAGCATCACCTTTGCATTGTAATATCTGAAAGTAAAGCCGTTTCCCACTCCTGTTTCTTCATCATAATCCTGTATGCTGTCGCTTAACCCTCCTGTTTTTCTTACTATAGGCACAGTCCCATATCTCAGTGCTATTAACTGACCTATTCCGCATGGTTCAAACCTTGATGGCATAAGGAACATATCTGCACCCGCATAAGCCTTGTAAGCAAGATCATCATTGTAAAGAGTGAAGGAAAACTTATCAGGATACTTTTGTTGAGCCTTCCTGCAGTATTCCTCATAAATCTCATGCCCATCTGAAACAATAACAAACTGGATATCGCTTTTCATCAAATCATCCATAGCATTTCTTACAAGATCAAGTCCCTTTTCAGGTATAAGCCTGGAGAAAAGGGAAATAACGGGTACATCTTCTCTCACGGGCAGATTCAGCAGCTTTTGCAATTCCCTTTTGTTAGTATGTTTTCCTTTCGGGTCTTCCAGACTATAATTGGCAAAAAGCCTTGTATCTGTGGCTGGATTATTAATCTTCATATCCAGTCCGCACAAAACACCGTATAAATCCTGTTGACGCTTGCATATCTCTTCATGAAGCGTTGCTCCGCCCTCTTCAGTAGCTATCTCTTTTGCATATGTAGGACTTACTGTCGTAATAACGTCAGTATGTAATATACCTGCCTTCATGAAGCTTACCTGTTCATAATAATCTATACCGCGCCTAAGAAATGTTTCCTGATCCATATCCAAAAACTTACAATTTTCACCATCAAACACTCCCTGGTAACCAAGGTTATGTATTGTTAATATAGTCTTTATTTTTTCATACAATGGATGGTCATTGCACTTTGATTTAAGCAGCATGGGAATAAACGCAGTATGCCAATCCTGGCAATGGATTATATCTGGTTTAAATTCCAGTGACGGCAATGCTTCAACTATAGCCTTACACATAAATATAAAGCGTTCAGCTTCATCCGGATATCCGTATAAACTATCCCTTCCGAAGTAATGAGGCTGGTTCAGGAAATATACAGGTATATCCTCATACATAGAAGCTTCAATGCTGTACTGATAGAATTTATTTCCCATTTTAATCTCATTTGCTGCCTCATTAGTTATTTCTTCGGGATAAGGCCTGACAGGTTTATTAAATCTGGGAACTATGACTCTCACATCCCACCCTTGATTTCTTAGTCCCTTCGGAAGTGAGTAGTTAAAAACCCCCATCGATCCATTTGTAAACGGATATAGCTGGGTTGTTACAAATAATATTGATTTATTCATTGTGTACCTCCAGAAATTTCAATGTTTACTTCTACAGCTATTTACAATCCAATTTCCCATACAGATCGATATATTTCTCTGCCTGTCCTCCAATTCCGAAATCCAGCTGCATGCAATTCTTAACGATTTTTTCCCATTCATCCTTCCGCCCATATACCTTTAAAGCTCTTCTTACTGTATGGAGAAATATCTTGATAGCAGAAAACCTGTAAGAAAAGCCGGTACCCTTCCCTGTTTTTTCATCATAATCCGCAACCATATTTGAAAGTCCGCCTGTCTGGCGTACTACAGGGATTGTCCCGTATCTCATTGCAATCATTGCTTTTTCCCCCCATGGCTCACATATAGAAGGCATCATTAAGATATCCGCAGCTGCAAAAACTTTACATGCAATATCCTTATCATAAGGTAAAATAGAAAAGTTTTTTTCATAGTCCCCGGTTAATGACCGGAAAAATTCTTCATAGATCAGCTCCTCATCATCCTTACGCCCTTCTTCCTGCGGAAGCATCATTACTACCTGGGTATTGCCTTTAATAATATCCTCCAGAGTATACCTGATAATTTCTCCTCCCTTTTCGTCCTTCAGCTTTGAGTTCAGGAAGAGCAATGGTATACCTTCGTCGACATTAAAGCCCAATTCTTTCTGGACAGCTTTTTTGTTTTCCCGTTTGGCAGCAATATTTTCAATACCATAATTAACAGATAATCTATCATCCGATGCAGGATCATATTCTTTAAGGTCAATACCGTTTAAAATACCATATATCTTGCCTTGCCGGCTTTTTATAACATCTTCAAGAGTCCTCCCGAAAAATTCCGATTCTATCTCGGAAGCATAGCGTGGACTGACAGTTGTTACAGTATCTGAATAAATCAATCCGGCTTTTAAGAAATTTATCTGGTCATAATAATCAATTCCGTATTGAACCAAAGTCTGCCAGTTCATATCTAGAAACACGCAGTTGTCCTTGTCAAAGACTCCTTGATTTCCCAAGTCATTAAATGTCAATACAGTTTTTGTATTACGATATATATCTGAAGAATTGTATTTAACTTTCAACAGATATGGAATAAATGCAGTTGTCCAATCCTGACAATGAATTATGTCCGGCTTAAATCCGAGAAAAGGAATTGCTTCGGGTACAGCTCTGCTGAAGAATGCAAACCGTTCGGCATCATCGGCATAATCATATAATCTTTTCCTGTCAAAATAATCTGGTGCATCTATAAAATATATCGTTATCGAATCAAACAGCAGGCTTTTGATTTTATACACAACTTCTTTATCATTCATTTTTATTTTCATAACTGCAACTGTATCCATGTTATTTGAATATTTCTGAAGGATATTACTGTTTGCAGGCATTATAACTCTAATATCAACGCCTTTCCGTGAGATGTTCTTGACAAATTCCATGTTTATCGCACTGGAAGTAATATCACTCAAAGGGTACAGATGAGAAACGGCAACGAGAACTGCTTTATTCATTTTTACACCCCTTTTTCTGTCAACTCATAAAAATCAGCATGACGTACCTGGCAAATTAATTCTATATAGCTATACTATCTATAAATCTTACCAGGTAGTCACAACTGGAAACTAAATAATTCTTACGCACTGATTACCTTTTTATAGTCTACAAAGCCGCAATTATCATTGACATTAAGTATAATTCTGCTTCCATATTTATCAAATGAAACCGGCAATTCCTTGTATTCTTTTAAAGCTTCTCTAACTTTCTGCCTGTTTCCGGGAGGACATAAGAAAAGGAAATATCCTCCTCCCCCCGCTCCCAGAAGTTTACCACCATAGATTCCTGCTTTTTTAGCAGTTTCATACATCATGTTAATTTCACTATTATAAATTTTGTTGGAAAGTTTCTTTTTCTCATCCCAGCTTGTATCAAGCATTTCACCTATTTTCTTTATATTCATGTTTAAGAATTCCTTTTCACATGTCATAGCCATTTTTTTTAATGTGTCCAAAGCATCAAAATTGTTTCCGATATTCTTCTTCTGGTCAGAAAGCACTGAAGAAGCCTTTCTGGCAATTCCTGTATAGAACATCATTGTGTATGAATTCAGTAGTTTATAGCCACTGTTCGAAATGTTGATACTTTCTATATCTACGCTGCTATCCTTATTGAAAAGATATTTTCTGAAACCGCCAAATGCAGCTGCATACTGATCTTGCTTCCCTATTGGTTCATTTAGCTGATCTATTTCTATTTTGCATGCAAGCTCTGCAAGTTCCCTGGGGCTTTTAAAATCTCCTTTAAAAGTGAACAGCGAATTCAAGAGACCTACTGTAAATGAACTTGATGATCCAAGGCCACTTCCTTTTGAAGGGATATCTGCTATGCACGTAATTTCTATACCACAGTCTATCTCTGCAATTCTTAGTGCCTCCCGTATTATTTCATGCTGGATTTCATCTATGTGGTCTACTTCTTCCCTTTTTGAATAATGTGCAACAACCTTGTTGTCATATCTGGACTTAACAATAATATAAATATATTTATCAATGGTGGCGCTGAAAACTACTCCACCGTTTACTCCATAATAATCCCTTATATCCGTACCTCCACCGAAAAAACTCACTCTTAGAGGTGTTTGACTTATAATCATATCTTTTTTATACCTCCTGTATATATTAACTGCTTTCAGAAAATCTTTTTTCCAAAATAACATTCAATATATTTACGTCTATTTCAGAAAAGTGTGATATTGTTTTGTCAGCCTTTGATAAGTCCTGATTGCCGGAATTAGGATTTTTAAAGCCGATACATGGCATTCCTGCTTCCAGTGAAGCAATAATTCCGTTACGCGAATCTTCTATTACCACACAATTGGACGGTTTTATACTCAAAATCCGGGCCGCCTTTAAAAAGATATCCGGTTCCGGCTTTCCTTTTTCAACTTCTTCACCACTGACAACCAAATCAAAGTACCCTTTTATATCCAACTTATTCAGAATGATATCTATTAGCTTTACAGGAGAAGATGAAGCAATTGCAGTTTTTATTCCTTTTTCTCTCAATTCTCTGATAAGATCCAAAACACCGTCTATAGGTCTCAGGCTTTCTTGAATACTCATCTGTTTGATCACCTGGTTTTTATGAAATACAAGGAGTTCTTCAACAGTATGCGGCAAGCCGTAGTTGCTCTTTATTCTATGCCACATTTCTTCCAGAGTTATACCGACAAAGGAGTGATGTTCTGCTTCAGGTATAATTAGACCAAACTTGCCGAATGATTTTCTTTCTATTTCGAAATAAATGGGTTCACTGTCTATTATTACTCCATCCATATCAAAAATAACTGCTTTTAGTAAATCTCTCATTTTACCTTCATCTCTCCTTAATAAATTAGCTTGATTTCCTGTGGCAGTTTTTATGCAACAGGCCTGTCATGCATTGTGTATGCATTTCTTGCAAACCTCAACAGGGTATAATTCTCACGCGGTTGTATATCGATAATCCTATACTTTTTTGTCGAAGACATGTCTCTGTATCCAATGCCATCAACAAGAGTAATGTTTGATGTTCCGCCGATAATAATGGGAAGCTGCATGAGAATAATCTCATCAGCCAGATCATTTGCGACAATGCTCCAATTCAGTTGCCCTCCTCCTTCAACCATAACACTTTTTATGTTATGTTGTTCTTCAAGGCATCTGAACAATTCTTTAAAGTCTAGCTTTTCTTTGCCGCAAACTATATATTGCTTGCCCATTCCGGTAATCAGGTCAGCCTTTTCCTTATCAAAGCCCTTTTCTGTAGTTGCTACTATGGTCCTGCCCTTATCCACTAAAACATTGGAATCTGGAGGAATATCCATTGTAGATGTCGGAATGATCCTTACCGGATTTCTGTTTTCTTCATAACGGTTTGTCAGAAATGGATTATCTGTAATAATTGTTTTTCTTCCTACCATAATTCCATCCACTTTTCCTCTGAATTTATGTATAAATTCCAAATCTTCATTACTGAATAATTTAAAAAGATCTTTACTTGAATTTCCTGCTCCTAAAGTCAACTTTCCATCAATAGAAATCTGACTGAATATAGTAGTTTTCATAATTTTTCACTCCATTATAGTTAATTATATTTTTTGTTCAGATTTTTCGCTCTTTCCTCCATTTGAACTATGACCTCATCCAATTCCACTCTTTTGTTCCAGTAGAGATCTATACCAAATTCCAAGACATTCCATGTGTTTGCTGTTTTATTTCCGGGCACAAGTGGATAACCCGCTTTCATTTGCTCCAATACAACCTTTCTGTTGTAAGTGCTTGTCTTTTCAACCTTATCCAGAGCTGAGGGGACAAGCGGTATTCTATTTACACCGTTAGCCCATCTTATCTGACATTCCTCACTGATCATCAGGCTCGCAAACTCTAGCAGATAATCCCTTAAATCAGATTCCAGAGAATTGTTTGGGAACATCAGGCCTATTGAAGATGTGACGGGAGTGGAGTTCATTCCTTTTATCGAAGGTATCGCACATACTCCGAGCTTTTCGCCCAGGTTTCCACTGATAAAGTCATACACCCATTCACCGTTGACTATTGCTGCAATATCACCGGAATGAAACTTGTCCAGCATTTCATATGAAGCGTTAAAACTTGATATTACTCCTTTACTCATTAAATAATCTATATATGAAAATGCAGTTTTCACTTTGGAATAGTCAAGTTTTTCCGAATCATTATCAACAACAGGCCAGGTACCACAAGCAGATAGTATCGGCAGTAACCAGTAGGATTGGTTTACATCTGTAGATGCAGGTATAAACCCTTCTGATAACAGTTCACCGGATATCTCCTCCAGCTCTTCCCAACTTTCAGGGGCTTTGCCTAATATATCCTTATTGTAATACATTATAAGATGATTACCCCCAAGAACGGGAAGCCCAAACTGTCTGCCGTTCATGTTCATTGTTTGAAGCATTTTTTCCGGAATTATCCCCTTATAAAGCTTACCAGGAACATCAGAGCATAAAGCATTTTTACCGAGCAGTGACAAATCCGACGGTACAAAAGCCATATGAGGCCCTTCGCCTGTTATATATATGCTGTCAATCCTCTCTACCATTTCCTTAAGACTCATAACTTCCGGTTTTATACTTACTCCATATTTATTTGAAAAATCATTGCAGATTTCTTCAAGTACATTTTTTGACAGATCTCCCGGACCATCAAACTCATGCCATATGACAATTTCTTTTTCATTTCTTTGTACTGACATCTTCGTTCTCCCTTCCATTATTTGCTAATACTTAACTGCAACGATTGCCTGTCCAGGCTTTAAAACTATACAGTCTGTTAATTTTTTGTCAATACTGTTTAAATGAGTGTCGGCAAGGATTCTTAGTTCTTTTATACCAGAAAATACCTTTTCCAGATTGACATTAATCTCATTGTCCATGTTTAAGTTAAAACAGCAAACAAGCATTTTTTGTTTTTGTACATATGCATAAATAATTATATCTTCTGGTGTTTCCGGTATAGTAAAGTTATCCGGCTTTATCAGGCCAAGGTATTCTTTTCTTATCGAATACAAACGTCTTAATAATAAATTCATATCTTCTGCATACTGATTTGTCCAGTCTATTTTTATCTTGTTAAAAAATGCTCTAGGTATCTCAGCACCGTTTGTATTATCTGCCAATCCACAATTTAAAGGCTGCTTTTCATTTACCTCAAAGCCTGTTGTTATGTAGGGAACAGCATTTGGAAGGAAGTAATTGAACACCCCCATCATCCTTGCTAGATTAATACCCCCGTTTCTGCTTGTAATCCTTGGAGTATCTGCTGTCTCTGCACATGCGAAAATATTGATTTCCAATGACGGCAGCTCTTTTAAGTAATCTACAAGTGTTTTCTTACTGATTTTGGACATAATGTTCCAACCGCTACCAAGCATTATGTTGTATCCGCTGCTTTTTGCCTTCTTATGGTTTGAATTGAACAAATCCTCACTGATAAGGATTGCATCAGGTTTTATTTTTTTGACTACATTAAACAAATGCTGAAGCAGAGGAACCGGGAGCGTGTGCCCTATATCAACTCTGAAACCGTCGAGTCCGTAAACTTCCATATCATGTCGAAGTACTTCTTCAAAAATATCCCACAAACCCTGATTTGGTATACCTGCAGGAAAAATATTGCCTTTAATGGTATCAAACATAATGTAAGGAGCCTGATCAGCTTTAAGATACTTTTGCACCGAAGGTGTCACATCCATAAAAAGACGCAGGAATGTTGTATCTGTCCATATTGGCTGTACGTCATTTATCCAGTCCGAGTGTGCAGGCGAAGTAGTTATTTTCATTTCAAGTTCTACTAATGTAAGTAAATCCTCTCCGGTTTCCCTGGACATCTGCTTTATTCTTTCCCACAATTCGGGATTCAGCTTATCGGGAGAATGCGAAAATTTCTCAAGGTGTACTGCTGTCTCACAGGAGTTATATATAATATCAATTTTCTCAGGAGTACATTCTTCAAAAAAGCCTAATTCCGGTATTTCTGGTGGCTTAAATCCTTCTATATGCTCAATTTTTATCCAATATACCCAATCCGGATGCTTTTCTATCAAATCACTGTTTCTCGCTGTTACCCTTGGTATAAAGTCGTGCACTACCTTAATGCCCATAAGGTGACATGCCTCTATCAAAGCAGCAAATTCTCTCTTAATATCGAAATCTACCATCCCGTCAAGCAAATCATCATGCAGGTTCGGATCCAGTTCAAAGTAGTTTTGTATCGCATATGGAGATCCTATATCGCCTTTTTGATTCAGCGTACTGTATTTTGTGACAGGCAGGACATAAAGAATATCTACTCCATAATTCTTTAGCATAGGTAAAAGAATAATTGTTCTTAAGAAAGTACCTGATTCAATTTTGCCATCGTCATTATAATCCCATGCAGTTGAATATCTTACAAGTGAATTGTAAATGACGCTTTTGCTTAAATCATTATTTTCATGAAATAAGCCGGACTTCTCCCCATCAAGTATATAGTCAATACACGCTTTAATAAATGCATAGGGATTTACAGATATTTCTCCATTCTTTTGATCCAGAACATCTTTATATCCTATAGTATTCCATATGGAAGGTATCCAAAACGATTTATGTGCAACCGATTGCATTTCCTCTAAATACAAATATACATTATTTAAATTTTTTGTTTTGTTAATCAAACTTTTTTCACTTCCCCTTTAAAATATTTCATGTAGACACTTCGGTTATTATGGTTTTATGAATAACCTTTAAGACTGCATGACTACTAAGATTGTAGCAAAGTTTATAAAAGAATCAGCTTATACTAATAATGGATTTTAATTTGGTTAATTAACTATTTTTCTTTTTTAAAGGGCTTATACTAATTAATATTTCAATCCCAAGAATAATACTAAACATTAAATATGCAACCGCTTGCATTTGTTTTTAAAAAATTTTATTTTCTTTCTCTGACTTATAACATAAGAGCGGTTTTTATGGTCTCACAACTTACTGCACATCTGGTATCCAAGTCATATCCAAGAAGTTCATTTATAGCTTCTTTATATTCTTCCAGCGGGTATTTTCTCGTTACCAGTTTATTCAGATCAGGCAATGTCGAAGCAAATTGGATTGTTGTCTCAAACAGCTGATTATATTCGCCCAGCCCCAAAATTTTTATTCCGTTTGATAAATATTTTGCAGGTGAAAAGGTAAATTTGTAATTCGGATTAATCCCCAAGAGTACAATCCTACCCCCGCGTTCTATATATTCTTCAGCAAATTCAAGCTGATTACCGATTGCATCTATAACCAGATCAAATTTACGACCAGAATTAATTTTATAAACTGTTTCAACACTTAGCATTTCCGGACTGAAAGCATAGTCTGATATAGTTTTTGCATATTTAAGTCTAAACTCACTTTTTTCCGTTGCAGCTGTCAATCGGGACAGTTTTTTTGATGCCATCTGGCACAGCATTCCCATTGGTCCTGATCCAAGTACAAGGACAGAATCATCAACACTTATTTCTGCTTTCATCAGATTATGCAGTACACAAGCTAGAGGCTCAATCATCAAAGCCGTCTCCCAGCTCATATTGTCGGGTATTCTATAAACATATTTATCTTCACAGACAAAATATTCAGCAAAAGTTCCATGTATATTCAGCCCGGCGATGTCAAACCCTCCAGTACGGCCGCCATTACACAGATTGGTTGCACCTCTCCTGCAATAATAGCAATTGCCGCAGTATTGATTAGGATCTATGACAACTCTGTCTCCAACTTTTATATCTCCGACTTTTTCTCCGACTCCGGTTACTGTACCTACAGCTTCATGCCCTCTTATGACTTCAGGTGCTTCCTGTTCTTTTCCTGCAATTAAAGCAAGATCTGTTCCACATATTCCTGTAAGGTGTATTTTAATCTTTACCTGGTTTGGAGTTTTTATTTCCGGTTCTGCTACCTCAGTTTTTCTAAGTTTGTTTTCTGACCATATTAAGGCTTTCATTATATCGCCTCCCTTCAAAACATCAATTATCAAAAGTTACATATATGTAACAGTTCAGGCTATATGTTATTAAGACTGTATACTTCTCTAAATTCATTATTAAGCTGGCTTAACCTCTTTATAAAAAACTGTATCCGGCTCATTTGTATCAAATATTCCATTGTTTTCTTTTTCATACTTTTTTTGAAGCTTTATATCTAGATCGTTTCTCTTATGTTTTAGGCTTTGCTTTGTATATCCCATCGAATATACCAGCTTATACAGGCTTCCCGGATGGTACTCTATTCTGAAATTTTCCCTGATCCATTGCGCTAATAGTCTCATACTCCAGATATCACGGTCTAAACCGCATTCTCTTGGTGAATGGATTAATATTTCCTGCAATATCTGCTTTTGATCCGGCGATAAATAACTTTTTCTATTGCTGTGTGTTTTACTGTAAAGCCCATGCACACTGTTTTCATTATACCTATGTATCCAAAGTCTTACTGTAGCATCAGATTTATGAAGATTTGCCGCTACCTGAAGACTTGTTTGTCCATCCCATGTTTGCAAGATGGCAAGAAGCTTAATCTTTATTTTTGCATCTGTACACTTATTATAAACAGCCTTGAGTTCTTCATAAGGCATATGATTTTCATTAATATTAAGTTTTTTTCTCATGATATCAGGCCTTTCGGTTATTTTATCCATTACTGCAACTAGTACTTTTTATCATCCACCTCCTGAAACCCCTTTCAATTGCAGATGTTTTTGGGCATATTTTGCAAAGAATAATATAGATTAATAGTTTTTGGTAATTAGTTTTCTACATTCTAAAAATTAGTATAAGCTGTATTCAATTTTGAATTTGCTAATAATATAAATAACTAAAGATAATAAACATTACGTTTATGTATATTAATTTGTTATTTTTATTAGCAGTTTCATAGCCTGATATATACATTATGTTAATATAATAACATACCTGTTACATAATGTTGAATTTTACAACATTTGTATTAACACTGTCAAGAAATTTTTGTTAACTTTCTGTTAGTTTTTTTATTGTATTAACCAAGTTCGGTTTATGTACACAAATGTTCACTTACACTTTTAGTTAAAGTTATTCTATTTTTATTTGAAAAATATTAATTATAACTTAATTTGATAAAAAATGAAGTAATTCGAATTGAAATAGAGTCCAAAAGAAATAGCATGTAGTAACGCGTTTTGACATATATATACATTTGTGTGAAAATGAATATCAAATATTAAGGATAACTTAAGGATAAGGAAAAGTTACCTTAAATAATACAAGATAAAATTAATCTTGTAAGCAAAAAATATGACTAAAAGGAGAGACTACCATGAAAAAAATTTTATTAAGGAAAATATCTGCACTTTTTATAGTAGTAGTATTTCTGGCTGTATCACTAGCCCTACCTTATAATTCCGTCTATGCTGCTTCAGTCAATACTATTCCTGCTGCAGAATACCAGATTTCAAAGGTCTATTCCGGTTTTAAACTGATTTCATCAAAAAGTATGCCTGATTTAAACTCTACCGTTATGATGTTCAGCCATGTAAAAACCGGAGCCAGATTAATGTTTGTAAAAAACAATGATAATGAAAGATCTTTTTCTATCAGCTTCCGTACACCTACTACTGACGATACAGGCGTAAATCATATTATAGAACATTCTGTTCTAAACGGTTCAAAAAATTATCCGTCAAAATCTCCATTCGCGGAAATGCTGAAACGTTCTCTTGGCACATTTATAAATGCAATGACTTCATCAGATTTTACTATCTATCCTGTCTCCAGCGTAAATGAAACAGATCTTAAAAACCTTATGGGAGTATATCTGGATGCAGTATTTTATCCAAATCTGCATACTGAACAAAATATATTTAATCAGGAAGCATGGAGGTATACCCTTGATTCCAAGGATTCAAAACTTTCAATAAACGGTATTGTATATAACGAAATGAAGGGAAATTACTCTAATTCAAAATATGTTCTGGACAAGGAAATTACAAAGTCATTATTGTCAGAATCATCCTACAAATGGGATGCCGGCGGAAACCCTGAAGCTATTCCTACACTTACATGGGATAAGCTAAAAGCTGTACACAAGAAATACTATACTCCTTCAAACAGTTATATTTACCTTTATGGAAATCTTGATATAGGTAAATATCTTGAATTTATTGACAAAAACTACTTGAGTAAATTCTCGAAAGTAACTACTGATAGTTCAATAAAATCACAAAAGGCCTTCAAGAAGGCAGTAGAGAAAGTAGCGTTCTATCCTGTTCCAAGTAATGAAAGCTTAGATAGAAAAACCTACCTGGCACTTAACTTTGTTACAGGTACAATAACAGACAAAGAGCTAATGACAGGCATGGATTACTTGAGCTATCTCCTTATGGGTTCAGAAAGTTCGCCTTTGAAGAAAGCCTTGCAGGATAGCGGTATAGCCGATAACATTACTTACTCATTTAGCAATGATTCTTTACAGCCTGTTTTGTCATTTATTGCAGAAAATTCCGATGAATCTTCCAAGACAACCTTTAAAAAAGTAATAACTGACACCCTTAATAAAGTAGTCAAAACAGGTTTTTCAAAGGATTTGATCAATCAAACATTCGCTCAATATGATCTTAGCAAACGTATTCAAAAAATATCATCAATGAAGGGGCTATCCATAAATATCAATATTATGAAGCAATGGGTTCATGACACAGACCCTACTATATATATGAATAATTCCGATTCTGAGGCAAAAATCAGAAAACTTGCGGATAAAAAGTATTTTGAAAATCTTATTAACAAATATTTGCTTTCAAATACTCACAGCTCATTAGTCATACTTAAGCCCTCAGCCGGAATGGAAGAAAAAAATGAAAAAACACGTTCCGAAAAATTGGAAAATTATAAGAAAAAGCTTGATGCTAAAGCTATATCAGCTCTAATAAAAGGAACCGAGAATTTTAAAGCATGGCAGGATAAGCCCGATTCTGCAGAGGCTCTGGCTAAAATACCCAGACTGTCTGTAAAAGACATAAAACCTGAATTACCTGACCTGACTGTAAATACTGAAAAGCTTTCCGGTGTTGAGGTACTTTCACATACAGTACCCCTAAACGGAGTTTCATCAATCAATATGTATTTTGATACTTCAAGAGTACCACAGGACAAATTGCACTATATGAATCTGCTTGCATCCCTCCTTGGTAATCTTGATACAAAGAAATATAAGCAGGAAGACCTGAGTAACATAGTAAACCTTTATAGCAGCGGAATATACTTTGGTGCTTCTGTAGCAACAAATTCGAAAAATCCTGATTTGTATAAGCCAGTAATGGCTGTTTCCTTACTGACTCTTAATAATAATGTTTCAAAATCACTGGAATTAACTGAAGAAATAATAAATAACACTGTCTTTACCAATAAGGCGAAAATCAAACAGATTATTCAGCAAAACAAAATGTATATGCAGCAGATGTACGCCTCGGGAAGCGGAATGTACTCATCACTTAAGCTTCAAGCTTACTTTTCTGAAGCCGGGCGTTATATAGAGAATCTTATGGGACCCGGGTACTATACATTTCTAAGGGATATTGAAAAGAATTTTGACAAAAATTCGGATGAAATAGTAAAAAACCTTCAGGAAACCTATTCTTCAGTATTTAACAAAAATGGCCTTATAGCGAGCCATAGTGGAGATGCCTCCGGGTATACTGCTTTTAAGAGTAACCTGGAAAAAATTATTTCGAAAGTAAATTCAGAAGAATTATCTGTTCAAACATACAAATTTGATGTTCCCGACAAAAATCTGGCTCTTCCCCTACCTGTAAAAGTACAAACAGTGATACAGGGCGGCGATTTTTCAAAGGAAAATTATAAATATAGTGGGAAAATGCTTGTTCTGCAAAAAATCCTTAATATGGAATATTTATGGAAGAGCATCCGCACTTCCGGCGGTGCTTACGGTTTTAATATTGACTTTTCTCCAAACGGCTTAATGTCTATAATGTCAATACGGGATCCGAACTTAAGTGAGACACTTGAGGCATTCAAGGGAGCTGTTAAGTTCTTAAAAGAGTTTAATCCGACTGAAGATGAAATGGAGAATTTTGTTATCGGAACTATTAGTGAATTCCTGAAAATAAAAAGTATGGGGCCTCTATATGAAGGCTCGATTTGCGACAACTTGTACCTCTCAGGACTTACAGCATCCGACATGCTTACTTGGATGAATGAAGTACTTGATACAAAAGCTGAAGATATTAGGGGTTATGCGGAAATGCTGGATAAAGTCGTGAAACAGGATGTATATTATGTGGAAGGCTCTAAAGAAAAAATAGAAGAAAATAAAGATTTATTTACCAGATTGGATTCTATTGGAAAATAATTTATCGTGTTATTTCTTAAGAGGCTGATATTTATTACTGTCAGCCTCTTAATTCTTATTATAGCTTAGTCCTTACTTCCTTATAGATTTTTGCATTTCCAAGACACTCATCTTGCATTTCTGAATATAATGTATTATAATAAATACATTAACGTATTGTTCCTAATGCAAGGAGGTATTAGCATGTTACACTGCAGGTATTGTAATTACCTAATAACTTATCCGCACAAAAACGAATCCACCAATGTCGAAACATTCATATGTGAATATGCAAATCTTTCACTTCCGGTTGACTTCGAAGAACAGAATGATGAGTATCCATGCTGCAAGAAAACATGACTATTTTATTTACCTGCTTGTCACATAAAAAACTAAACAGATTAATAGATAGGGGTACATCCTCATAGGGTGCGGACTCATTGCTGCACCCTATGAGGATGTACCCCTATTGTACAAACCTTCATTCATATGGGATTTTCCAGCTCTTTTATGAAATCAAGCTTTTTATACTCACGTTCCAGTCTATCTTTTATATACCTTTTAGATATTCTTCCTAACTCATCTAGGATATGAGGAGCTAAATCGAAGCTGTACAAATCTTCAAATCTGGTATGAACTATGTGCCTTAGCGCCCTTAAAGCTCCCTGAGACAATTCTACTGCATTAGAATCTTTTGTTCTACATCCGCCGCATATAGTACCGCACTTCCTAAAGCTGAAAAAATATTTTAAATCTGCGTTGCATTCGTTACACTCCATACACTCTTTGACGTATGGGGCATATCCGATTATTGACATAAATCTTATTTCAAAAATCCTTATTAAAAGTTCAGGTGATTTCCCAGTCTTCGCAAGCATATGAAGTGTATTCAAAAAAAGCTGCAGCACTTTAGCTGCAGGCTGATTTTCTTGAATCACATCGTTTACAAGGTCTACCATATGAGCTGAATAAGTAAGCTTGAAAACATCATTTCTTATCTCATAGAAGGGCTCTATGATATCTGCACTGCTTATAGAATACATATCTTTTCCCTTATAAAGTACAAAATCGCAATAACATAAAAATTGCGTAGCAGCTGCAAATTTATTTTTTGGCCTTCTTGCACCTTTGGCACTGCCTGTAAGTTTTCCATGACTTCTCGAAAAGATAGTTACTATCTTGTCAGCCTCACCGGTATTGATTTCTTTTAGAATTATACCCTTTGTCTTTACATACCCCATAATACAATCCTTTTATTCCTACCCAGATAAAAATAATAGACATTATTTTTTATTTGGATAAAACTCTAATTGGAAACACTAGCCGCTTCCTCTTCGGCAATACTGCTGTCCTGTTTTATCCGGTTTTTCTCTTCAATTTCCTTAAAAAATACATAAGCATCAAGACTTCCAGTGTTTTCGAATGTTTTCCAGACAAATTCTCTAAGCATTTTTTTAGTCCCCCTTTTATCCTTTGTAACCACATTATTAGGTTACTCTAAATTAGGTTTTGTATACTTGTAAATTTTTATTTAAGGAAACCGCTTATTGTTTGATTTGTCTGTTGTTGTTACAGTTTTTCGAATCGAAAAATATACATTTATTTTTCGTAACCAAGAGTTTTCAGCATATTTGAATTATTTCTCCAATCAGTTTTTACTTTTACCCATAGTTCCAGAAACACTTTTGAGCCTAGAAGCTTTTCACTCTCTACCCTCGCCAAACTTCCGATTTTCTTTAACATTTTTCCTTCCTTGCCTATCAATATTCCTTTATGTGTGTCTTTTTCACAATAGATATTTGCCTGAATAGCTACCAGTTGCTTTTCTTCCCTTTCCTTAAAAGAAATCACCTCTACACCTACACCATGTGGAACTTCATCTTTGATAAGATGCAGTATTTTCTCCCTGATAATTTCTGCCACTATAGCCTTTTCCGGCTGATCAGTCAGCATGTCGTCCGGAAAATACTTTGGACCTTCGGGTAACATTTTTCTTATTTGCTTTAGTATAATTTCTGTACCCTCGTTGTTTATCGCCGATACAGGTATTATTTCTTTAAATTCCATCAGCTTACTATAGTTTGTGATTACCTCCAGCAGTTGTTCTTTCTTTATCAGATCAATTTTATTTATAATTAGAAAAACCGGCGTTTTTAGGCTCTTTAACTGCTCAATGATATATTCGTCCCCTGAACCTGGAGTAGTATCAGTAGCTTCAACCAAAAAAAATACTGCATCTACTTCACTCAATGTATTCTGAGCCGTATTCACCATGTATTGTCCAAGTTTTGTTTTGGGTTTATGTATTCCCGGAGTATCAATAAAAACAATCTGTGTATTCTCATCGGTTATAACTGTTTTTATTGAATTCCTTGTAGTTTGAGGTTTGTCCGAAATAATCGCAATTTTTTCGCCTGCCAGTTTGTTCATCAGTGTAGATTTTCCCACATTTGGCCTTCCTATAATTGTCACGAAACCTGATTTAAACATAATTCCTCCTTAAACATTTACAAACTCCCCCTCTTTATGAAGAATAGAACCATTCCTATTTATTTTTATCTTCAAAAGAGAGATGTATTGCTTGTCAAACAGCCTTACCTGATCTTTCTGAAGGCCTGGGGCAGCAGCTCATCCAGTCTGTATATCCTATAGCTGCCATTAATACTGGTACATATAATTTCCATATCATCAGAACCAAACTCTGCAAGTACCTGTCTGCATATGCCGCATGGATACACCAATTCTTCACTGTCACTGGCCACAGCAATCGCCTTAACAGTAGTATTCCCCTCTGAAACAGCTTTATAAACTGCTGTGCGCTCAGCACAACATGTTGCACCATAGGTTGCGTTTTCAATATTTACTCCCGTATATATGCTGCCGTTTTCAGTAACCAATGCAGCTCCTACCCTGAAGCCGGAGTATGGTGCATATGCTTTCTCTTTTGTCTTTACTGCCATTTCTATCAGTTTGCTGTAATCCGTTTTCTGTCCCATAAAAACCTCCTGAAATATTATGATTCTGGTGTATTTTGTGTTGGCTTATCTATAATATTATCATCTATAGAATAACTGAAACAATAACAAAGTTACCAATGTACCAAGCAATGCTCCTGCAATAACTTCCAAAATACTATGTATCTTTGATTCAAGTCTGCTTTGTACCACCAGTAATGATATTATCAGACACAAAACCGTTATTTTTGCATCCTTAGTCAGTAAAGCTATCGCAGTCGTTAAAGAAAAGGATATTGCAGAATGTCCACTCGGCATTCCGCCTTTCAGAGGACTGCCTTTACCAAAATAAGCCTTTATGACTAAAACGGATATTATCGTAATAATTAAAGCAATTACAGTCAAGTGAATAGGTGATTGTCCTACTCTGACCAGACCGATTTCCAAATCTGTGGATACTTTGTCAAAAAATATAAAGTAAGCTACTATTAAAGAAACGAAAGCCGATACCAATACAGCTCCTGCGGCAACATCTTTTACTACCTTTGCTTTAGGATGATAAACATCAACTATGATATCGACTACAGCTTCCATTGCAGTGTTAAACAGCTCACATACAATAACAAAACCTATGGTAAGGCAAACTACCAGAAAATCTACCCTGCTCAGCTTATAAAAGAGACTGAGTATTATTATGCCCACGGCTGCTATTATATGGATTTTTATATTGCGTTCATTTTTAATGGCGTAAATAATGCCATTAATAGCGTTATTGAAGCTATCAATCAGGTTTTTGTTCTTCATTGGAGAATTTTACCCTCATCTTTTCAAGTTCATAATTCCCAAAACACTTTCTTGTTTGGATATCATCCTCTGCTCCTGTCCGTTGTCTTCGTGGTCATACCCCAATAAGTGGAAAATACCATGAGTTACAAGAAAAGCCAGTTCTCTTTCGAAAGAATGCCCGTATTCTTCAGCTTGCCGTATAGTGGTATCAATAGAAATCACTATATCACCAAGCAACAGGAGATTTTCATCCAGATCAAAATCCCCTTCATGGGATATTATCCTACCCTCCGTCATGTTTACCATAGGAAAGGATAATACATCTGTTGATTTGTCTATATTTCTTTGTTCTGCATTTATCTCTCTTATCCTGTTATCATCAACCAGCATTATGCTGACTTCCGAAGGTATTCTAAAACCTTCAGCATCAAGGCTCATTGCTACAGCATTCTTAATTATTTCATATGTTCTGTCAGCAATCTCATGCTTTTCCTGCAGGTTCTCTATTATTATTTCCATTCAGCACTCTCCCATTCTCTTCCTGCTGAGTTCTGTCCTTTTCGCCTTCGCTATCTTCAGATGCTTCAGACTTTGCAGGTTCATTTGCCACAGTCCTAAGCTTTACTTCCGGGTATTCCTCTCTTTCATGGAAAAAACCGCTTAATACCTTCATAAAGCTCTTTGCTACATCATCAAGATCCTTTAAGGTCAAACTGCATAAATCCAACTGCCCGTCATCCAGCTTGTCCTTTATTATTTTCCTTACTAATCCTTCGATTTTTCCTTCTGTCTTATCAATCATAGACCTTACTGCAGCTTCTACCGAATCGGCAAGCATCACAACCGCAGCTTCCTTTGAAGCAGGTTTTGGTCCTTCATATCTGAAATTTTCCTGCTTTACTTCCTCTCCCTTTTCATTTTTTTTAGCTTTATGAAAGAAATAAGCAACCAAGGTCGTCCCATGATGCTGACTGATTATCTCTCTAACCGCCAAAGGTATTTTGTATTTCTTTGCCAAATCTACCCCATCATGAGTATGTGAAGTTATTACAAGCGTGCTTAAATTTGCTGTCATCCGGTCATGTGGATTTTCAGACAGCTGATTTTCCTTAAAAAAGCCTGGCCTTTTAAGCTTCCCTATATCGTGAAAATACGCACCAACTCTTGCCAAAAGGGCATTTCCGCCAATCGCCTCAGTCGCTACTTCAGCCAGGTTTCCTACCATCAAGCTGTGATGATAAGTACCGGGTGCTTCCATCAACAACCTCTTTACCAATGGCTGATTTGGGTTTGCCAGCTCCAGTAACTTCAGCGGTGTTATTACATTAAACACACTTTCCCAGAAAGGCAGAGTTCCTAATGCCAGCACAATGGTCAATACACCGTTTATTGATACAATCGCTATATCGGTTAATACAGTAGAGTAGCTATATTTATTTATTATCCCTATAGCTGTGATTATTAGTACATTAAATAAAGCTATAAATATTCCAGACATGAACAACCTGTTTCTTTGATTTGCCTTAGCGATAATAAAAGCCGCTAATGTCCCACTAATCAGTGCCATGTACAGAAAATCCAACTGACCTTTTGTCATAAGCGCAATAGCTACAGTCAAAATGACATTAACGATTATGGCAAGCTTCAAATCCAGTAAAATAGATATCAGAATTACAGCAATAAGGCTTGGTATAGCCAGAGCAGAATGTTCATATACACCGTTAGTAAAACTATAAACACCTCTGGCAATAGCCAGAGTAAGGATAATTATGACAAACAGCAGTATAAGTTCGCTTCTATTATACAATATTTTTTTGCAGAAATGGTTCATATATAAAACCAGTAAAAATGCTAATAGCAAGAGTATTATTAGTACACCTGCAGCAAGAGCGAAATCAAAATTACTTTCTTCAAGAAGGTTTAGCTCTTTTAGAATATCATACTTTTCAGTAGTAATAACCTCATTTACACTGATTAATCTTTCATTCTTCTTTATAATAACTTTTTTGTTTTCTAATACATCATTGTATGCATCTTGTTTTTGAGCTTTTGTCAATTCATAATCAATAGTTTTGTTTGGTTCTAGTATTTCCTTTAGAAGTATTTCCCCTATGTTTTTCAGATTTTGACTTAGCTCTATACTTTCAAGCTCGTTTTGTGCTTCAAGGATTTTCTCTGCAAGATTATCGTTGGTAATATCTTGTGTAACAATATCGGTTACAACGGCTTCAACAGCCTCCTTGAATTTATTAATATCGCTTTTGTTTACACGGATCAGATTACTTACCTGTTCAAAAGAAAGCTTCAAGCCAAATTCTTTGACTTTTTTGTTCAAATCTGCTGCCGCTACATTTCTTTCTCTTTCAAGGAATTCTTCGTAGTTTCTTGTCCTCCTTGTAATTCCCTGATCTTGCAAGCTCTCTTCTACGCTGCCCCGAGCATTTTCAACAATTTTTATAAATTCTCCGGCACGGTTTCTTATTTCTATTGAAGCTCCCTTTATTTCTCTCATAACGGAAGGAACTGCCTCTGAAGCCAATTCAGCGTTTTTTACGGTTTTTATCCTGTCTTCTATATCACGGCCGGCAGTAATATTATATTTAGAAATTTCGCCTACTTTTAAATTGTATCTTTCCGGGGTAGCTCCACTTTGTATTATAAAAAAAGCAATGACAATAGTAATTACTCCTGCTATTACCCTTTGAAAACTTTTATTTTTAAAATATGATTTAGTCAATGCTGCGACCGAATTCTTTTTATCTTTAGAAGTAAACATCAGCTGCCCCCCTAAATTTCTCTACTTGTTCAATTTTTGCTTATCAAATGCCTCATAAGCTTTTATTATCTGTTGAACCAGTTCATGCCTCACAACATCTTTTTCTGTTAAGTGTATAAATTCTATACCATTAATGTTTTTCAATATCTTACTAACTTCTTTTAAACCTGATTTTTTTTCTCCGGGCAGGTCTATCTGTGTTACATCTCCTGTAACAACCACTTTTGAACCAAAGCCTATACGCGTCAGAAACATCTTCATCTGCTCAGGAGTGGTGTTCTGCGCTTCATCAAGTATTATAAATGAATCATCCAGTGTTCTTCCACTCATGTATGCAAGAGGTGCAACTTCTATCATACCACGTTCCAGATATTTCTGATAGGTCTCTGCTCCCATTATTTCGTAAAGGGCGTCATATAACGGTTTCAGATAAGGGTCAACTTTATTCTGAAGATCTCCCGGTAAAAACCCCAATTTTTCCCCTGCTTCTACAGCAGGACGTGTTAAGATTATTCTGTTGATCTCTTTGTTTCTAAAAGCTGTTACCGCCATAGCGACTGCAAGAAAAGTCTTTCCTGTTCCTGCAGGACCTATTCCGAATACAATGTCATTTCCTTTTATTGCATCTACATAAAGTTTTTGTCCATGTGTTTTGTATTTTATCTGTCTGCCTCTTGCAGTGAGGCAAATGTAATCGGTTAAGTAACCATCCGCTTTTTCAAGTTGGTCTTCACCTGCAAGCTGAACCAGGTAACTAACATTTTGTTTGGTAATTATGTCTCCCCTGGAAGCTATTTCTATAAGCCGTTGTATTATCATCTTTGCTTTTTCCGCGCCATCGCTTATACCGCTTATTCTAATCGAATCATCTCTTGAAATCACTTTTACATCGAAAGCATTTTCAATAATGTGAATATTTTCATCAAAATTTCCAAAAAGGTTCATTGCATGTTCTATACGGTCGAAAGCAACCGTTTTTTCCACATGGTTATCTTTATTTGAATTGTTAATCAATTAGTTTCCCCCTATCTTTTCTTTTATCCCTATGTTTTCCAGACATTCAACTACAACACTGGCTATCAGACCGCCATCATCCTTTTCAATAAAATCAAGCTCACGCTTAACTACCTTTGCCTCTTCGGAAATCTGATCGGCAGCTTCTTTATAGGCTTTGTCTGCTGCTATTCTTTTTGCTTCTTCCAAGTCTATTTCTCTCTCAACTAGCTGATTTTCATAGTACCTGTCGACTACCACACCAAATGGTAAAATCAAATCTTCTCCAATAGAAAGCTTTTTCTTAATTTCTATTCTATCATAGTTTTCATAAAGTTTTGATTTATGGAACAACTTAATTGGTTTTGAAAATAAAACCAGTGTATAGTTATCCTTTTTTTTACCGGTTCTGACTTTCTCCTGAATCTTCATATTTACCGGCACTCTGCTTTCATACCAGGTCCTCGCGAGAACCTCACCTGTTGAGTGCACATATTTGGGCGCAACTTCTTTATTTTCACTGATAAGAGTACCTGAGATAAGCACTTGTCCTTTAGTGACAGTGTCCCCGACCTTTATTGACTTCTGTCCAATTTTTGCGGTTATTGATTTTACTACACCGTCTCTGTATGCTATAATATCACAAGGTTCGTCCTTTGGTATCAGCTGAGGCGGCTTTACACGCTCAACCACCGTAACTTTTATTTTAGTCCCCTTTAATGCAACTCCAATCCAGGACAACTCCTTTATTTCCAGCATCATGTTGTCAGCTATCTTATTAGTGTCCACTCTGAATTTGAATGATCCCGGCCTGGCTCCATACAAAGCAAGCTTATCAATCAGTATCTGTGAATCCACCTTATTATTGCCATATATTTCCACAGCCCAAATAAATGATGTCAGCACATAAAACAAAAAAGCAAATGCAAACGCTCCCAAAATAAAGGTTTTTCTACTTCTATACCGATTCAGTAAAAATGGCATACCACGTTTTTTTAGTATTTTTGCTCTGCATCTGGTTTTTTTGATTACAGGCCTTAACATTTTAAAACCCTTAATACTTACTTTAAGGGTCATGCTGCTATCTTTATGCCTGTTAATATCCCATAGGAATATTTGCCGGTGTATGCAAATATTGATAAATTTCTCTAAAAAATAGCCTTCGACTAATATAATAACATATCCCCGTAGATAATTCCACAGCCTGAGAAGTAACATCCTGACTCACACACCCCTATTCTAAAAATTCCAAAGTGATTACTTTCCCGTCAATCATAATGTCTTCTGAAGTGATTTCCTTAATTATCAGGTTATTACCCTGAATTTTTATTATTCCCATACCGGTATTTACTCTAATTCTGTTTGTGTCATATTCTATTATCCCTTTATAGTTTTCAATAATCATATTGCTGTTTCCGAGCATAACCAGCTTAGGAATATCTAGCACAACCTCTTTAGGGAGTTCTAAAACCTCCGTCATTTTTTCTTTTAAGTTCAACTTTTGTTCTTCTTCCTTGTTTTTTTTCCTTCGACTGTCTTTTCTCATGGACAACAATATCACCCCCCAACTTTATGCAGATAGCCATATACAATACTGAATATTCCGGTACGCGCGCTAGTCTTTTTTTTCTTCCTGCGGTTTGCTGCTATCGGTCTTTAATAAATCCAACGGATTTCCAATGCTATACCCAGCTTCCTTCGCACCTTTTATTATTCTGTCCAAAGCATCTGCATTATCTTTCGAAACTGCATGCAACAAAAGCACGGCACCGTTATGCAGATTTCTCATTACTATGTTGTAAGCATAATCAGCACCTCTTACCTTATCCCTGTACCAATCATCATATGCAAAACTCCAGAACATATTACAGTAACCAAGCTTTTGTGCAACAGCCAGTGTTCTCTCACTATATTCTCCTTTTGGAGGCCTGAGAAATTTCATGCTTTTCCCGAATTTTTCATTGAAAGCCCTGTCCAGGCCTACAAGTTCTTCTTCTATCTCCTTATCGCCTATCTCAGGAAGACTGGGATGGTGAATTGTATGATTTCCAACTTCATGCCCTTCTTCTACCATTCTTCTGACCAGATCCTGGTGCTCCTTCAAATACGGACCTGTAATAAAGAAAACTGCTTTTGCATTATTTTCTCTAAGTGTGTCTAATATTTTCCCTGTATATCCGTTTTCATAGCCTTCATCAAAGGTAATATATATATTTTTTTTCTTGATATCCCCAAGAAATACTCCCCCATACCTGGACAGCAGCTGAGGTGCTCCAGGGTCCGCATCAGGAGTCATGTTTTCCGGTTTACGTGCAATTCCCCACCTTAATACCTTATTGCTGTACTGTCCGTCTTGTGAAATCTGAATTGTTTCGATGGTATTCTCCTGGTATTGGTAGTCATTGCCTTCTGAAAGCCTGCCGCTTATTTCATTACTAAAATCCAGATCATCCTCATTTGCAGAATACACCCCTCCTAAGTCCGATAAACCGGTATTTATTTTATAGTGCCCGCATCCTGGTAATACTGCCAGGAAAAGAAATAGAGAAAATATAATGATACATGCTCTTTTCATTAATAAAACAACCTCCGTATAACAAAATAAAGCCCTGAATAGTGTACTTTAATTTATTCATTAGTACACTGATTCAAGGCTTAATACAGACAGCAGCAGGATATATGCTCAGAAATTCATATGGCAATTTACTAGTATTCTCCGGCTGTGTTTCTTATATCTATATATATTTAAATAGGCTACAAAAAATAACAATGTATTGAAAGTGTATTATTTATCTTTAACCGGCGTGAGCAGGTTATTTTTGATAACAGTTCCGTCATCCCTGACTCCGGGTATTACAACTTCCTCAGATTTTTCTATTTTTACCTTTAACTCATATTCTTCCAGTTTTTCTATTACGCCATCCATTATCCTCAAAGCACGTTCCAGTTTGTCCGGATCCGCTATTGCCTTTATTTCAAAGGGAGGAAGCATTTGACGCTGGTTGACCATGATATACTTTCCTGCTGCTCTTACTTCGCTCATTGCAACCAGTCTTTCATTGTTAATTGATATTGCTTGAGCGTCTGAGGCTCTCAACTCATTTATTACACTTAAGATATCATCGTCAAGAACTTCTGCTTCATCCGTGCTGTCTATAGTAATAACAATACCCTTACCCTTTACTTTTACAAGACCTGCAACCATTCTTACTCTTTCAAGCTCATTATATAGTTTTTTGGTTTCCTCACTGATATTACCTCTGGTACGCTCAAACTCTATGTTCTCCAGAATAAGCTCCTCATTCCTCTTTTTGAGGTCTTCAACCTTCTTCTTCTCTGCAATCAGTTCATCTGTTATGTCTTCGAGCCGCTTGTTGTTGCTGCTTGCCATCTTCTCATTATAATTGATACTCCTGTACTGCCAGGAAATAACTACTCCTAATATTATGCATACCAATGTCAACGCAATATTCCTGTACAATCTGACGCTCATTTTTTCACTACCTCCAGGCCTGTTAATAAATCATCTATTTTATAATTGTATTTTTCAATTATTATTTCCTCTGATTTAGCAATCTCAACCTTTATCTCGAAGTTCTTCAGTTCATTAACTATTCTGCTTTTTTCAAGTACTTCCGTCAATAACGCAGGATTTCCTATCGCCTTTATTTCAAAAGGAACCGGGTATCTGTTTTTATTTATCTTTATTGTTGGTCCGGCACATACCAACTCACTATTAGCAATAAGTCTTTCGCCACTCACTGAAATTGCTTGTGCCCCTGCTTTTTTCAATTCATTGCAAACTCCTACTACATCAGAATCATGTATTATAAAGTATTCAGGATGCGTAGTATCCCTGGCTGGTGCATCATTGAGAGTAATAATTACGCCACTCCCTTTCACATCCGTAAGGCCTGCTACTATCTTGAACCGTTCAAGCTCTGTTCCCAGCCAGTTCAAATAATTATTACTTTTATTATCTTCCGAAAATTCCTTCAGATATTTCTCTTTCTTCTTTTCATTGACAGCAATCTGATTTTTTAGTTCTTCAACTTTTTGTTTTTCCTTCTCGAGCTGCAGCATATAATTATCTATACGCATAGCTGTTGTAGTCTTTTCTTTTTTCATCATCAAGACACTTCTGCTCTGCATAGTTATAAGCACACCCAATAACAAGAATGCAAGAAAAAAAATGAGCTTCTTATCAAGTCCCGGAAGTATTTTATTTTTATGATGCATATCAACATCATCCTTTAATCAGCTATTTATTCAAGAAACATTATCAACACTTGTTTTTCTAACCTGTACTGTAACCTTATTTATTATTTAATTCTACTATAAATTCTTTTTATTTCAAGTAAAACCGGAAAATTACCAGTTAATGTATATTTGAAACACATAAATGTATATATTAGTTTAGATATGAAAAAAGGGACTGTTAATAATGAAATTTTTTTTAGTTAATCTTAGCTCCAAATATAAAGGTATAAAGTATTTCCCATTTATACTAGTATTTTTGTTTGTCCTATGTATAAATATTGTATTCTTTTCCATACTGAATTTTCAGCATGATTCTTCACTTCGTTTGATACAAAGCTCTTCAGGATCGAGTAAGACTGAGAATGAGAAAGTAAAGGTTGCCATAGTAATTGATGATTTCGGTCAAAGCAGAAGCGGTATACGGGAAATGATGAGTATTGACAGACATTTGACATTTGCTGTTATGCCATTCCTCACTTATTCACAAACTGATGCAGAAACTGCTTATAGAAAAGGTTATGAAGTAATTGTCCACCTGCCTATGGAGCCAAATAAAGGTAAAGCCAGCTGGCTAGGTCCAAGACCTATTCTTACTGCCCTAAATGATGATGAAGTTCAAAAAATCGTAATTGATGCATTTGAAAGCGTCCCTCTTGCCGCAGGTGCAAACATACATATGGGTTCGAAGGCGAGTGAAAACGAACGTATAATGTCAGATATACTAGATATAATCAAAATAAAAGGAGTTTATTTTCTCGACAGCAAAACCAGCAGCAAGGATATTGCACGCAAGATAGCTGAGTCTAAAGGTGTTTTGTTTTTTGAACGTGATGTTTTTCTTGATGGTACTCAGTCAAAAGATTTTATAAAAAAGCGCTTGAAGCAAGCAGGGGAAATTGCTTTAAAACGTGGATATTCAATTGCTATCGGACATGTAGGAACTGAAGGTGGAAAAGTAACTGCAGATGCAATCCTAGAAACACTTTCTTGGTTTGATGATCACAATATTGAGCTTGTTTATGTTTCAGAGCTTTTTAGCAGTTCCGTCAAATAATATATAAACCATCTTGTTGCATTGGCTGATTATACTACGAGTTTCATTCTAATAGCATATATTAAGATATTTTATTTTTTTATTGTATGGATATACTATTTCTGAGGTGATTTACTTGTCAAAGGGCAAACTTTTAGAAAATCTATTATTTAAAGATATCAGCATTTCTTTGAAGCATGTTTTGGATAATTCAAAGGCTGATAGTGGTGGTGAAAGGGATATAAATTTTTTAAACTATCTTGTTGAAAACAAGCTGGTTATTATGTCTGAAGCAGTGTTGAAACGCTCTGCTACGGATATCGTAGAGGAATACTATCTTGAAAGATATAAAAAAATGAATTATGAAAGTGACAGGCACTTTCTATGCAGGACAGTAATACAGGATGAACTGCAAAAGCTTGGTATTAAGACCCTGAGCGATATAGAAGCAGGTAATTTTGACATTTTACGCTCAAGCAGCAACTATGATATCGTCCTGGAAGATTTCAGCGCAATAATAGATGTCGGTCTTACTCCGGCAAGAAACTATTTCAGAGGCTTGACTGATTTAAAGGTAAAACATTACCTTCTGACCTCCTACTTTGATGACTATATGGATGATATCATTTTCAGTGTATTTTCCAGAAGTAATGATAATGATTTCCTTGAAGCAGTCAGGGATTATCAGGAGGGTTTTAAACTTTATACACCACAGCAGCAGCAAAGAGGTGATGAAAGAATGTACTATAATCATCCTGAAATCCAGTAAAATGTTGTTTTACTTCCCGGATTGTTGGTATAATACCTAATATAAATTCAAATCTGAATGTAGATAAGGGAATTTTGAACAGGAGGGTATTATATGTTTTATCATATCAGATTTCAGACAGGAGAAACTTTAGATATTATCAAGGAAATGAAAAAAGGTAATATTCCATGTATGGATGTTGCTGATTCAGATGAATTGAACTGGTTTATTTCTCAATTGGAGAAACACGGCATATACAAGGTAGAAGGAATTCCTTATGATAAAAACGCGAGGGATAGGATAAACGAACCGGAATTTGAATTCAGAATAGCATTTTCAGACAAGCCACTCACATCTGAAAATGCTGCTGAAGAGGGATTAATGTATATTGATTTTTATTTTGAGCCATTTATTGAAGAAACTTATGATCCTGTAGGCGAGATGTAGAGGTTTTATTCAACAAGACGTCAGTACATGCTGACGTCTTGTTTTTTAGTGTTACATTATTTGAAAAAAATTAGTTAAGTATTTGTTCAGCTGCGGCTGATTTCTCTTATTTTATTCACGTATATATTACTCAATTCCTCTGCGAACTCTGCATTATAGCTCTCACTTATGACTCTGCACATAGGTTCTTCCGCGTCAGGAAGTACCAGTACCCATCCCTGATCCTGATATACTTTTACTCCTTCTAGTGTTTCTATACTATTAACGTTTTCATCCTGTATTATTTGTCTGATTACTTTTCCTTTAGCATCCCACGGACATTCTACTTCCCTTTTGTTTATATAGAAATCCGGTATCATATCTACTAGGTCAGACAGTCTGTAATCATTTTGTGCCATAAAGTCGAGAATTCTTACCAAGCCGGCCATTGCATCAAAATGCATGGTAAACTGATCAAGCATCTCTTCCTTTATTTCATTACCGAGTATTTTTCCCATCAAATCCTGTGAAGATGTTTTTGTCCTCAGCACTTTCCCATTATTTTCATTGGCAATCTTCTCCACAACGTGACTGGCCGAAATTGGTACAACTACTGTCCCTCCGTTCATAGTCTTAAAAAAGATAATGGAAATCAAGGCTATAAACATATCTTCAGTTATAATCCTGCCTTTATTATCTACAAGCATCATCTTTTCTGATGTATCTTCTATAGAAACGCCTAAATCATAATTCTCCATTTTTATATGACTTGTAAAGAATTTCACATCACCGGATGTCATACTCTGTCTCATAGTTTTAGTATTCATTAGTTTAAGAGTTAAAGTTTCTACTTCACAACCTATATCACCTAATAGCTCCTTCATTGTATCCAAAATGAACTTTGATCTTGAATTTAGTGCTACTTTGTATTTCAATTTTTTTGTTTTCATGTTGTTAATAATATTTCTTAAATAAAATTTACTGTAATCTGGTATCTGTACTACTTCTTTTATACAATCGCCTTCGCATCTGCTGAAATCTTCCCTTAAAAATGCATTTTCAATTTTTCTCTCTACACCCCTGTCAATATTACTCCCGTTTCTATCAAGGAAATCCACAAACAATCTAGCTACATCTTCAGTGGAAGTACTGATATGGATACCTCCATCAACTTTATAAAATCTTATTGCAGATCTTGTGACCGGCAACAACATCTTACCAAAATCAAAAACTTCGATACCAGCTGACAGTAAACCAGATATGAAGGAAATTTTTAGCATTTGTGCAGCCTTTGAGTCATCACAGCTTATTCCTATCTTTGCTTTGCCTTTGAAAGTCGCGCCATAGGCAGCTCCCAGCTTAGAAGCGTATTCCGGAGTAATGTCTACGTTTATTTCTCCTGCTATTCCCCTGTTCCCAAATATAACCCTAGTAAATTTTGAACCCCACACCAGATTTGAGTTTACTTCAACACCTGCATCTATCAGCTTGTTTGGCCAAACTTTTGTATTAGGCTTTAATATTGCATTTTCCTTGACAACAGTATCATCACCTATGACTGAATTCTCAAATGTAGATACATTGTCACGCAAATGTACCTTGTCACATATTATGCTGCCCCTTAATTGAACATTATTGTCTATGATACAATTTTTCCATATAATGCTTCTCTTAATTCCACTCCTTGCATCAATAATACTGGAATCACCTACGATTGAATAACTCCCTACGAGCGCTCCACCCTTAATTTTTGCATCTTTTCCAATAATACACGGTCCTTCAATAATTGCACTCTCATCAAACTCGGCACCATCATCAATCCATACTTTGTTTTTTATTTCCTTTCCGGGGATGTTAACTTTTACACGACCTTCCAATATATCCGTATGAGCCTGATGGTATGCTCTTAGATCTCCGATATCACACCAATAATCTTCCGTGATGAAACCATACATAGGCTTTTTATCTTTAAGGAGAGCCGGAAACAGATCTTTACTGAAATCAAAAATCTCATCCTTGTTAAAGTACTTTAATACCTCCGGTGAAAGCAAGTATATTCCTGTATTCACTGTATCACTGAATACCTCTCCCCAGCTGGGCTTTTCCAAGAACCTGGTAATCCTTCCGTCTTTATCTGTGACAACAACGCCGTATTCCAGTGGAATATCAACTCTCTTCAGAACCAGTGTCGCCATAGAACCCTTTTGTATATGAAAGTCTATAGCCTTGCTCAAATCAATATCTGTAAGCGCGTCACCGCTTATAACCACAAACGTATCATTCAAAAATTCTTCAGCGTTCTTTACACTTCCTGCTGTACCCAGAGGAGTTTTTTCGGTGTAATACTCTATACTAACTCCATAATCCTTACCGTCTTGGAAATAGTCTTTGATAAGATCCGGCATGTACTGTAATGTTACGGCAATTTCCTTGAGGTTGTGTTTCTTAAGCAGCTCGATAATATGTTCCATTACAGGTTTATTGACAACAGGTACCATAGGTTTTGGCCTGTTACAAGTAAGCGGTCTTAGTCTTGTGCCTTCTCCTCCAGCCATGATAACAGCTTTCATCTGCTTCATCCTTTCGTAATTTTTTCAAAAGAGTAGGAATTATCCCATTAGAAAACAATACTTCCTGTCCAGGAAGCTTTAAAACAAAACAATTTTTCATTAATAAAAGTTTTTGTAATCTAATCAGCTTTAATTCATTAAATTTTTTTCATCCCTAAAAATATTAACCACTAAAGTATTGTGATAGCATCTGCTAAATGTTGGATATTCGATTATATACATACTCCTTATCCTTATATTGCATATAGACATATTTCAAACCTATTAATTACAGTTTTACTTCATTTACGTTCGTATTTTTTAAAAATTCATGTCTATAATAAGACTAAATAAATATTGTTATTTAAATATCTTATTTGATAGCAAATTATAGTATATCCCTTTTTAGTAGTTTTTAATTCTAAAAGAAATACTGTTTTATAAAAGATCTAAATGCTTATTGATTATAAAGGAGGAATATATAATGCCAAGAGCAAAAAAGATTGCAAACACAGCAAGCAGTAGTGAATATATGTCTAACGGGGTAATTATAAGTCCCTCAATTCCTTCTCCAGGTGATGAAATTACTGTCATGTATGACGGGATATTATCCAAAAGCGGGGCAAACCATATTTTTGCTCATATCGGATATGGTAGTATGTGGGATGACAGAGCGTATTACAGAATGGAAAAAACAACTACAGGCTTTGAAGCCTCAGTGTCTGTAAGTGAAGCTGACACTATGAATATATGTTTCAAGGATTGTGCAAACAATTGGGACAACAATTCTGGAAAAAACTATAGCTTTGATATCAGTAAATAATTCTTTAATGGGTATGTATACCTTCACATACCCATTTCCTTCCTACTTGAGTACAGTTTGTTCTTGGGGTAATATTGCTGGTAATTTGAGTATTAAGTCCTATTTTGGTACTATAATTATTGACTTTCGTCCGTAAATATTGTAAATTTTATACAGCTATGATATAATTTATGAGTCATAGGTCTTTAGTCCTAATCTTTAGTGCTTTAGCCCCATAATTAAATAGTAACTGTGAGGATTCAATATGCTAAAAGATGCTTTAATTGAGTGTACAATTACAATGCTGAATTTATTGATTAATCAATATGAAGCCGGTAATCTAAGCTATAATGATTTTTTGAAGAATATAAGAATAAAAAAGGTGTTTCTTGAAGAACAAATAAATGAAATTAATTCGGTAGAGGATAAAACTTCTGTAGAGAACATGCTCAAACGTCTGAGGGAAATATCAAAAGGTAAATCCGTACATTTGAACTTTTCCAGCAGCCCTGGCTCAACTACTGTCATCATGTGATTCCGTATCTTTAGTCGGAATAAAGTATCATTGATAATTACCATTTATTTACATGCCAAGAACTTAATATGTACTATAGCAAAAAAGGAGGTTTAACCTCCTTTTCAGCAATTGTCTTTACATCCGAAGCCGCCTAAAAATCCAGGGCAGCAAAGACAAATAATGATAATAATGATTATTACCCAAAATATCCAGTCATTTCCGCATCCAAAAATTCCAAATCCTCTTTCATCACCCATAAAAATACCCCTTCCCTTATTACAAGATGAAAAAATACTATCTAGGATATAGTATTCGGAGGTAATAATTTTTGTTACACTGACTTGGAATTTTCATTTAAGTAATTGTTTTTTAGCAATCGTTATAATCAATTCATTTATTGCTTCTTAGTTTATGATATGTATGCTCTGGTTATTATGTTACTGAATTAACTGCCAACATTACCAGCTTGCTTTTCTGATTCCGGGTATCTGCCCTTTATATGCCAACTCTCTGAAGCACAATCTGCAAATTCCATATTTTCTCATATATGCATGTGGCCTTCCACATAATTTGCATCTGTTATGGATTCTTACTTTGTATTTAGGAATTCTTTGTTGTTTTACCACTAAAGATCTTTTTGCCATCGGGATTACCTCTCTTTTGCATAAAATAAACAATATAACTTTAGTTATTATCAATTTTGAATTATCTATTCAGGTTTATGTAAAAGAATAAAAATAGATAAAAATAAAGAGCCAGGATAAGGCTCAAGATGAATTTATGATTTCCTATATGGCAATTATTTATTCCCATAATTTCTTCGTTTAAAACATTTTATTAATATATTTCATTTATTTATTTCACATTATTTCAAAGTAATAACCAGTTTATCTAAAAAGTATAACACTTACAGGCAGCCCAATTGAGGCCAATGCCATGATTACTGCTCCGATTGAAGCCCTCTTGCTGTTTTTCCATACATACTTCGCGTAGCTGAAAAGGTAAAGCGACGGGATAATTATAGTTATAATAACTATATACTTCACTTTTCACTTTCCTCCTTTTTCATCATTTTTATCTGATGCAGAGTATATTTCTGAACTTTTCAGCATGGTGCCCATACGTCTGATCTTGAATTCAACCTCCGAATTCACCTGTGCATCCTTGAAGTTCTTTAGCCAGTTATATTCCTCCCATTCCTGAATCGTCGCAAAATGTACGGCAGCATTATAGCCAAACCTGAAAACATCGGTATTCAATTCCTGGCACTTCTTTATTGTTTTGTCAAGCCGGCTTTTTATCAGTGAACTAACTACACTCTCCAAATCATTTTTCTTTTCCCCGCTTTCATAATCAAAAGTACTTTGGACTGCTGTAATATCCCCTTCCAAAAATACTTTTACGTCTACTGTTGCCTTATCTTCATTAAAAAATACTTTGATCTTCGGACTTTTTTGTCTGCGGATGTTCATTGTTATTACACTATCGGGCCTATTTGGATCTTTTATTGCAAAAAAACCCTTCCTGAATTCATCCCTAGCCATCATCATCACCCTTGTTTCATCGCCATTCAATTCCCCTACCATTTTTCCTCCGTCAAATACAGCAGTACCCATAAATTCCACTTTAGCTCCTCCGCTGCGGACAAGTTCACCGGCATAATAATCTCCTCCGGTTCTGACTGGAACACCTCCAGTCCCTTCCCCTTCCTTGAATTTGCCTCCTTTGTTTACTGCAGCAAGTATAGCGATTGCCTGACTATAAGGTGTTTTAGCATCATTCAGTACATTACCGTATACTACGTTACTGAAAAAACCCGTATTCCTGGATTGGTCCATCAAGTTTTCCTGCTTTTTTGTCAAGGAAGAGCTTACGGCCGTTTTATTTTCCTTTAGAAATTCGCTTGCCGATCCCTTTGTTACTATAAAGTAAATTTCCCTTCTCAGCTGCCTTCCCCTGATTAGAGCATTTATATAGCCATCTATACCTTCCCTTGCCAGACTTTCGGAAAATACAAGAAACTTTGTATGCATATAGTTGATTTGTCTGGATAAAAAGGTATTTATCATATCTACCCCTGCATAAAAAGAAGGACAGTCAATAGTTATAGTTTCTACTTCTCCCTGCCCCCCCTGACTTTCACCGGACTGTCCGCCTCCTTTTGCAGCCTTCATGGTAGGTACTTGTACAGTTAACCTGAGTTTGTCGGCAGTACCTTTTTCTATTCCAATACTGTATACATAAGCCCACTCTGTGACCTCTTGTGCATCAAAACACCCTGACAGTGTAATACATATATAAAATAACATCAGTATAAGGCAAATTGTTTTCTTCATTTACTTTCCTCCTCACTGTCCCTACAAATTATGTATTCCCTCTTTTTACCAGATCAGTTCTCTTTTTTCGTATAACTGCTGCAACCAATGCAATAAAAGGCATAATGTAAAAAACAGTCCATCCATAATGCCTCGTAACCTGTACATAATCATTTATTGAAGACAAGTCACCTGGAAGCATGCTTACTGTAAATAACAATATTGCTGAAGGTATCAGAACAGGACGCATGTCCTGAATCCTGAATGCCTTACAGTATGTACTCAAGGCAGCGTAATACGATAAAGTCACACTGATCAGTGTTCCTATACACCATGTAAACAGAAAAAAAGGATCAAGCCTTTGTATAAAACCCCCTATATGTATTATTCGTGCAAGTGCATACAGACGGGAGGTAATCTCCTGAGAAGTAGAGTAGTTGAATGTCATCATAGTGGTTAAAAGTGCCGCTGAAGTGATAAGGCCGGATATTATCAGGGCTGTATACCCTGCTTTTTTTATATGCGTTGTTCCCTGCATTGATGCTGCTATTACTCCCAGAATAATTACTTCACCATAAAAAGAACTTCTGGCCAAACCGTAAGTAACAGTTTTATCCAGGCCATAGCCAAGTATAGGAAACAAGTAATGAAGATCGTAGTTTGGAGCAGCAAGAATTATAACTGTCAGAAAACCTGTCAGTATAAAATATGCAAACAGTCTTGAAGCCCTCGCTATGCTTTCCAGGCCCAAATAACACCCCGTTATAGTGACAATCAGAAACATACCTATGATAAAGCTGGGGGGTGTCATAGGAAGCACATATACCTTCATCACCTCTGCAAACTCACGTAATAAAACAGCAGTAGCTACAAGAAGAAATACGGCAAGTATTATTGAAAAAACAAACCCCAATATACGCCCAAGAGATAATTCAAAAGCCTGTACCAGATCCTTAGCAGGAAACCGTTTCAGTAACAAATAAATAAATGTAAAACCAACTATAGACGTAATCATAGATATCAAGGTCATATACCAGGATGCAGTACCTGTCACCCTTGCAACATAAGCAGGGCTGGTAAAATACACCTTTACACTGATTGTAATTGCGATAAGAGAAATCGCTTCCTGCACCCCGATTTTCCCTTCCTTTATCATTTTTTCCTATCTCCTTTATTCTTTTTTTCCCAAGCCCGAGGCATATCACCCTGCCTTTTCCTATTAGGAAGGTTCAAGAAGTCAGGCCGCATTTTTTGTTTCCAGATCGGCTGTCTTATGATTATGTCCGGACTTGAGTATGTCTTAGGTGCTACAGGTGAAAAGAAGGGTACTCCAAAGGATTTTATGTTACATGCTATGCATCCTATAAAGAATAACCCTAAAGATATACCGTAAAATCCAAGTATAGCTGCCAAAAAAATAAAAAAGAACCTGATTATCCTTAGTGCAAGACCCATGGAGTAATTTGGTATAGCGAAGCTCCCTAATCCTGTTACGGATACTATGATAATAAGTATCGGACTTACCAGCCCTGCCGCTACAGCTGCCTGGCCCAGAATCAAGGCACCGATTATGCCAAGGGTCTGTCCGATAACCCCAGGCACACGGATTCCCCCCTCCCTTATAAGTTCAAAGGATATTTCAAGTAATATTATTTCAAAAATCGTTGGGAAAGGCACCTCTTCCTTCGATCTTGCTATAGAGGCAAGAAGCTCGGTAGGAATCATTTCCTGGTGAAAAAGTGTAAGAGCTGCGTACATAGCCGGTAAAAATGCTGAAATCATCACACCAAAAATACGTATTAACCGTAGAAACGTACCATACTGCCATCGAAGCATAGAATCTTCCGAAGTCTGGAGCAGATGAAAAAAAGTTACAGGCACAACCTCAGCAAAAGGAGTACCCTCAGTAATTATTGCTACCTTTCCTTCCATTAAGAATGATGCTACCCTATCCGGTCTTTCCGTAGTCAGAGTCTGTGGGAACAGCATAAGAGGGCTATCTTCTATAAACTGCGACACCATTCCGTTTCCTTCTATAAAAGCGGACTCAATACTGTTTATTCTTCTTTTTACCTCCTTTACAACTTCCTGATTCACTATGCCGTTCATATACATTATTCCGCAGTATGACTGGTTGGTTTTTCCTACCTGTGTCATTTCGGTTATCAAATTTTTATTTTTAATGATTTTTCTGATAAGAGTGAGATTTGTACGAAGATTCTCGGTAAAAGCTTCATGTGCACCTAAAACTACATTTTCAGTAACAGGTTTTTCAACATTCCGTTTTTCATAACCCCTGGTGCTGATTACAAGGCAAGTATCACAACCATCAATAAACAATGCTGTTTCACCACTCAAAATCTGAAAAAAAACTGTATTCAGATCCTTCATTTTCCCAATTTCATGGACTGATATGATATTGTCGGCAATAAAGTCTGCTATGCAAGCATTATCTGCTACACAGTAATCCTGAAAGTTATCTGCATCCATAAGCTGGCGTAATACAAATTCACTTAGAAATGTCCGGTCAACCATACCGTCAACGTAAACAACAAAAGCTTTTATTTTCCTTGCTATTTTAAACTCCCTTGTCATTATGTCGGTGTTATACGGTATTCCAAACTCTTTTTTAATTGCTTCCATATTTGAATCATAATCACTTAAAACTACCAACTTCTCAGGTTTTCCAGGCTTGTGTCCTTCTTTTCCTTTTTGCTTATTTGTTTCACCTACAGGAATTGGTATTTTTTTATCACTGCTTTGTTTTTTGACGTTTGCATCGCTGCTGCCATCTACTTTTATATTTGACTCTTCAGGTGTGTTTTCTCGTTCACTACCTTCATCATTACCTTCTAAAAGCTCAAAGGTGCTGACAGTATCCGGTTTGTAAGTAAGAAAGTCTTTAATTGTCTTGAATACTCCTGCCATATGCCCACCACCCAATAAAACCTTATATTCTCAAATAGTATTAGCATTAAGTTGCAGGAATATTATAGATTATTTGATTGTCACCCCACCTTCATAAAAAATATTTTCATGACTTAACTGTAAACTAAAAGTTTTGACAGACTAGAGCAATTTTTATAAAAATCCTTTACTTATAGTTGATTCTATTTTTAAAAATATACCAGAATTTTTATATTCATTTTCGCTAATACTAGTACTTGATATTGTTGATCCGGAGACAAAATAATGAACAAAGATAGACTTAAGAGTTTTTTTTCAAGGCGGAGTAAAGCTTGTGTTGGAATTTTCGGAATTACACAACTGCATTTGAGAAACCCTTTTGTAGTAGCCTGGTGGTCGGCAGCTTTCCCGGGTCTTGGACACATAATTCTTTCAAAATACTTAAGAGGATATATTCTGTTCTTGTGGGAAATAGTCATTAATTTACAATCCAATATAAATCTAGGATTTTTCTATTCCTTTACAGGCAGGTTTGATATGGCAAAAGCAGTAATAAATAAAAGTTGGGTGCTGCTTTATATTCCTACATATCTTTTTGCAGTATGGGATAGTTACAGGACAACAGTAGATATCAACCACCATTACATCTTAGCCTCAAGAGAAGATGCAGAAATAAAAACAAACAGTATTTCAACTGTAGAATTTAATTATCTTGACAAGAGGATTCCCTGCGTTTCACTAGTATGGTCAGGATTAATGCCCGGAATAGGACAGCTTTACTTGCATCGCTTACCGGCTGCTTTTTTTATTTTATTCTGGTGGATAGTCATAATATATTTTTCAAAAGCCCTCCCGGCTATCCACTACACTTTGACCGGAAATCCCTCACAAGCTGCTGTTGTCCTTGATCCGCAGTGGTTTTTAAACCTGCCTTCCATTTATTTTTTCTCTGCTTACGACGCATATACAAAAACTGTAGAAAACAATAAACTTTTTGAATGGGAACAGTCCAAGTTTTTACAAAGGAGTTATCAGAACGGTTTATTTCACATGCCGTCAAAAAAAAAAGAAAATATAGGTGAAAGTATGCATATAGTTTCTACATTTGAGCATTCGATATATCTCGAAATAGCTATTACAGCTATACAGATGAAGGGTATAGACAAAAAGGACATCCTGGCAATACCCATGGATAAAAAAGGCGGATCCGTACAGTTATTTGACAGCATTCACAGTTCAGACGGACTTAGCTTACTGGACCTGCCTATGATTATAGCAACTCTCTTCACCTTATTTGGAGGCATTTATGGATTTATCCTCAAATGGGGCCCTATAATCTGGGGGTTGATAGGTATGATAATTGGTTTATTCCTGGGGCTTACCATAAAAATCCTTATTAACAGAAAATACTCAGATCAGCGGAATAATAAAAAATCCGCGGAAGTGGTATTGATTATAGAATGTACAGAGAATCAAGCTGAGACAGTAAAAAACACTCTTTGGGAACATCATGCCCTTGGTGTGCGAAAACTGATTCTGGGTAAAGATATGCAATAAAATATACCCTCCAGCTATTTGTTGTTCAGAATTTATATATATGTAAATAAATCCATGGTTTACATCATAATCATATGTGCTATAATATTAATAAGGACGGCGACGCTTGTTGCTGTCAGGTTTTTTTTCAGTGGATTATTTATTAAAACGGTTCTTTACAGACCGTTTTTTTCTTTGTCTTTCAGACTGTGGCCGAAGCAGCTTTTCGGCAATATATCTTGACGAAACAGCTACTCCAAACGGTATGAATATATACTTTATACACCAGATAACAGCAAAGCCGAGATCAGCGTATAATTCACGATCCATATCAACCACCTCGTTCCTTTGTTTATTCCCTGCAGCAACTATAACGTCACCGTCCCCATGATGGGAAAAACAAAGAAAAGAGTTGAAAGACATTTCATCCAGCTAAACCTGAGTGTTTGTCACATATACATTATATTCCATTTATTGAACATTTTCAATATTGCCCGGAACATTTGTTCCTGTTTTTGTTTTTAGCTTAAAATCTATCCAGCCTGTTAAAGTTTTTTAGTAATCTAACTTTATCGATTGCAACGCTTGCTTTCCACCAATTTTCACTTATAGCAAATTCCTTTGCATATTTCTCATTGTTTTCAAACCAACTCCATGTAATATTCCATACACCATTCTGCGGCCTTGTATCAATGAGATAATCAAGCTCTTTTGTTAATATATCCTCGTTATCCTTATAAAAAATACTTTCAGGAGAATATATATAGTCAGAAGGTCTTCGAGAATAATGAATCCATTTGGATGTATCTCTTTCTATAGAATCATATACAAGCTCTTTTACTTTTTCTGCAAGAAATTTGTGATCAAAGTATGTAGTTAAGCCCGCCTGTTCTATAGCGTCAAGCAACACACAATAACCTCCGATACCCATTTCTCCATATTTGTCCGCCGTGTTGAGCTTACCGATTATAGCATCAGAAAGCGTTAGCGCCTTGCTAAATATTTCAGAATTCTTATCAGCATTCAAAAATATGAAACTAATTATGCCTGCTGTTACTCCTATACCTTCAAAAGCATTGTCTTCCACATTGTATGTCCACCATGGTGCATGCGCATAGTCATCATTAGACGGAATATTGAAATACCATCCATTTTCAGAACAATAAACGTTACTTTCGAGGTACTTAAATATTCCCTGCATCATCGGATGCTGTTTATCATTAAAGTCAATTTCTTTCAAAATATTAATTGCCTTCAATGTTGTATATGGCGACGAATTTGGATTCCAACTATCTGCTTCAAGGGCATGTCCAAAGCCACCGTCGTCATTCTGATAAAATGATAAAGCAGAAAGCACTGCTTCCTTACTGCCATTTTCAAAATAAAACTGCCATATTGCTAATTCGATTGGCCTTGCATTACGATACATCCATGATTTAATCTCTTTGTAGTCTTTTGGTGACAATTTCTTCATAAAATCACCTCATTATTAATTTGGAGAAAGAAAAATACAAACTAATAGTAACTTGGCGTTTTTCTCTACTTTTAAAATTTCTTTTTCATTCTGTATAAAGTAACTACTGATTTTTCGCAATCTCTATCCTCCATTTTGATTTCATATAAAAGTATTCAATTAATTATATCATTTCATTATAATTAATTCCAAGTCACATATGGTTGGAGTATTACCTTTAGGTCGTATGAAGCTTTTTAAAAGTATATTCTACTATGTCTTATCTCTCTATATAAATGATGGGCTCGAGAGTTCGATCTTACTCTTCACCATTATATCGAATTTTTTAGTTAAGTTATGTTCTAAGTCCTCTAAATTATGGAAATAATCTTATCGTAACAAATTGAGTTAGGGGGCTAATTATGAACCTAAAGAATTACAGGCCTGGAAGACGATACATGGCTTATGTCAGTTCCCTTGGAACAACGCAGCTACATTTAAGAAATCCGTTAGTCATCGCATTTTGGTCTGCTATGTTCCCAGGTTTTGGGCACTTGCTGTTATCAAAGTACCTACGTGGCTATCTTTTGTTTGTTTGGGAAGTATATATTAACATTGAAGGACACATTAACGAAGGACTTTTGTATTCTTTCACTGGTCAGTTCGACAAGGCAAAAGACATACTGGATATCAGATGGATGTTGCTTTATATTCCGACATTCTTTTTTGCTATATGGGACAGCTATCGAACAACAGTAGATTTGAATAACCATTACATATTGGCATCAAGGGAAGATTCAGGAGTAAAGCCTTTCAAAATGGATGCAATAGAAATTAATTATCTTGATAAGAAGGCACCATGGTCATCTGTAGTATGGACATTTATTATGCCCGGTGCAGGACAAATATCCATTCATCGTATTATTCCCGCATTTTTTATTCTAATATGGTGGATAGTCATTATCTATTATTCAAAATTTCTTCCTGCAATCCATAATACTCTTATGGGGGATTTTGAACAGGCAAAGGCTATTTTAAACCCGCAATGGACATTAAATATTCCATCAATTTATTGTTTCACTATATATGATGCCTATATCAACACCGTAGAAAGTAATAAGTTGTTTGACTGGGAACAGGCAAAATATCTGAAAAAAAATTATCAAAGCAGTTCTTTTCAAATGCCTTCAAATAAAATTTCAGGGAGTGAACGCATGTATATTATCTCAATTTTTGAACATTCAATTTCATTGGAAAAAGCTGTTACCTCAATTCAAATGAAAGGAATTGCAAAGGAAAATATTCTTGCTGTGCCTATGGATAAAAGAGGTGAGGAACGAAAACTATTTGATAATATTCACCATTCAGATGGCTTAAGCCTACTTGACTTACCATTTATCCTTGGCTCTTTCTTTACTCTCATTTGTGGAATTTATGGATTTATATGGGCATGGGGGCCGATTATATGGGGCTTAATTGGCTTAGTTGCTGGTTTTGGAATAGGGCTTGCTATAAAATTATTTACAACAAAAAGGTTTTCAAATCAACGTACAAATAAGAAAGTGTCAGAAGTTGTGTTGATAATTGAGTGTAAAGAACATCAAATGGAAATTGTGAAAGATATACTTTGGGCACATAACGCCTTTGGAGTTCGTAAACTTGACCTGAAGGAACATGAAAAATCTCCACTTTAAACTATTTTACAAATAGTATACATGAGGTGAAGAATGTATTTCTTCAAAATTTCAGTAATTGGGTATGCTATAATTGGGGTACTGTTCCAACCGCCCCTCAAACATATTAGCAGCTGGCTTAGAACTCTATCTCTATCCGAACTCATATATCTCATGGTCACCTTTTTCATTGAAGTAAAAAATACAGAGTAATGAAAAAGGGCTGTAACCGTTAAGATTACAACCTTTTGGTGCCGAAGGCCGGACTCGAACCGGCATGTACTCACGTACGCTGGATTTTGAGTCCAGTGCGTCTGCCAATTTCACCACTTCGGCATATATTATGTTTTCTATCGCTTAAATATAGTAACACAAAGCTTCTAAGAAATCAATACTTTTTTAGAATAAGATATAAATTATTTACTGAAAACTTTTCCCATACCCATCAAAAGAATACTTATCACTTCACTATAATCAGTCCATAAAAACAAGTGCCGTTTACGTACCGGCACTTGCTACAGCAGCAGTTTGTGAAGCGATTGCACTTCCTACCGCCTTTATTACTTCCTTAAGTGTATTATTTTCAATAGGATAGTATTCACCTTTTTTTATGAGCTTTATTTTTTCCTTTGACTCTTTAATTTCCTGTCCCGACAAAAATGGTTTGGTAAAGCCGCATATGGTAATAAGGCTTGCAAGGAAAGCATCATCCTTTGCTACCTGATCCTTACTTTTAAAAAAAGCATCATGTATACACTTACTGACTTCCGCTTTTTTATCAGAGCCCGATATGATATAGCTACTTATAGTAAAAAAAACTAAAACTCTGGTTTCTTCCTGAGTGATAATACCCTTATCTTCAAGTCTGTTTAATGCTCTGTTTTTTATTTCTTTGTTGTTTGCAGAATAGCCGTATATCCAACTACTTAATCTTAATGGTCTCTTCGTATCACTAAAATGTTTCAGGACAAAATCCAGTATATCATCACCTGTATAGCTCTCATCAATTACTACTATTTTCTTGTTCTCAATCCTGATCTTATTGAGTTCGGCCAGCTTTAATACTACTGCTCCCTTAAGACCAAACCTCACCAGATTATGTGATCTCCAGGTTATTTTGTTTTTTCTTTCGTCTATAGCTGCGAGCATCATTTTTTCTAACAAACTAAGCATAATAACCTCAGCATCCCTTCTCTACTTCCTGACTCTTGTTTAGAAGCATCATAATTACAGCAATCAATGCATGGGGACACATTTATGTCCCCACATCAAACTGTAGCTTATTCAAGATTTTGATATTCATCTCCGACATTAATTTTTTTATTTGATTTCAGTCTCCGGTTTATAGCATCCTGCAGCAGGTATTCTATTTGACCGTTTACCGAGCGGAATTCTTCTTCAGCCCACTTATTTATTTCTTCCCATATTTTAGGGCTCAGCCTTAAAAGAATTTGTTTTTTCTCTGCCATAATATCATCACTTTCTAATTATGCAATGTACCAGTATTAATTACCGGCTGTGTTGATCTTTCTCCACAGAGCACAACCATTAGATTGCTTACCATAGCTGCTTTTCTTTCTTCATCCAGTTCAACTATGCCATTTTCATTCAATTTGTCCAAAGCCATTTGAACCATCCCTACTGCACCCTCAACAATCTTTTGTCTTGCAGCAATTATAGCTGATGCCTGCTGACGCTGAAGCATTGCTGCAGCAATTTCCGGAGCATAAGCCAAATGACTTAGACGTGCTTCCTCAACAATAACACCTGCTTTTCCCAGTCTTTCCTGAAGTTCCAGTCTCAATGCCTCTGACACTTCATCCGCACTTCCCCTCAACGATATTTCCTTGGTGTCATCAGTAATATCATATGGGTACAAGCCTGCAAGATGTCTTATTGCTGATTCACTTTGTATTTTCACATATTCAACATAATTTTCTACATCAAACATTGCCTGGTATGTATTATTCACCCTCCATACAACAACCGCAGCTATTTCTATAGGATTACCCATCTCATCATTTACTTTCAGTTTTTCTCCATTTAGATTTCTTGAACGTAATGACACTTTCTTCTTAGTGTAAAAGGGATTTGTCCAGTGCCAGCCCGACTTCTTTACTGTACCCTTATATTCACCAAAAAGAATGAGGACAGCTGCAGTATTAGGTTGCAGTGTGAAAAATCCCGCTGTAAAGAAAAACCAGAATAATGACAGTACTATTCCTGCAATCATTTCTGTTATATTCAATACATTTGCACCCTTTGCTGCGCCGGATACCCCTATTATGAACAGGACCGGTCCAAGAACCAGCACTAAAAGATCAAAAAATATCATTTTTATTCCTGCATACACTTTAATTTCTTTTTCCAGCATATTAATGCCTCCTTATATATGTGTGATATCATTATTATATCACTTTTATAGTAATTTGCAATATATTAGCAGAAAATATCCAAAAAAAATAAGCCTCCTTAATAGTGGCTTATTTAGTTAGCTTAATTCATTCTATTTACCTGCAAAAATCAGTATAATTCCAATACCCAGCAAGCACATACCGTAAAACTTTGATTTCAGATTTTCTTCTTTAAAAATGTATCCTCCTACCAAGGCAGAAACCAGTATTGATATCTTTCTTAAAGGCATTATAACTGAAATCTGACTATCAGGCATTTTTACCGCAAAGTAATATATTCTGTCGGATATTACTAAAAAAATACTCATAAGTATTATGAAATATGGAATTTTCTTTATGTTATTTTTAAGCAGTGTATCTTCAGATTTTTTATTTGTACTTTCTTTTTTATTAAACAACTTGTTTGCTAAAAAAGCTGATATATATAATGCTGCAAGAAAAAGAGAAAACCAGAATTGCAGTTGTCCAGTATTCACATTTTTTAGTGCTATTTTATCAATCAAAGCACTGGTCGCACTTAAGGCCATACTTAATACCATAAAATACAAGTATTTGCTTCTAAAAAGGCCTTTTACTTCCCTAGCTCCGGCCTTACCGATGAAATAGTAGGCCAAGAGAGCTATCAGTATACCTGCCAGTTGTATATATCCCATTTTTTCATTTAAAACAATAATGCCTAAAATAATGGAAAATAAAGGACTTAATGTTCCAAATGGCGTTATTACACTTATCGGCATGTTTTTTATCGATATAAAACCTAGTATCCAGCTAAAAAAAATGATTACAGCTTTTAGCAGTATCAATAAAAGGTTGTTTCTACATATCTGTATTGCATTAGTAAATTCGAATGCCACAATTATGAAGCAAAGCGAAGAATAAAGAGCCAACACACTAAAAAGTGTATTCCTTTGCAAGGCCTTTTTCTTGAATATGTCATATAATCCCAAAAAAGCTCCGGAAATAAGTATCAACCACAACCACAAATAATACATTTTCACTTCTCCACAAAAATATACAGAAGCTATGACGGCATAGCTTCTGTGTTTCTTATTTTCTTCCTGCTATAATGCCTATGATTTCTTTAATATCCGTTCCACTAGTGATATTGAATTCTCCTATATTTATTTCTGCTTCCATGCCCATTTCCTTCAGCATCTTTATAAAGGCCTGTTTGTCTTTTATTAATCCTGAATTTATCAATTTTCCTGCTACAACCTCTGATGTATCTCCTGGGCTTATTACAATTTTTATTTTCTCCCCAGTACCTGATTCTCCTGACCTTTTTGCAACCTGAGCGCTATCCGCACCCGTTTCCTTACTCTTTTGGTCTTCACCTGTCTTTTTTTCTGTACCCTCCGCTTTTTTCTCTGTTTCAGCACTGGTTTCAATGTTTTCCGACTGATCCTGCCGTATAAGTGCTGTATTGTCAACCATTCCGAATTCCTTCGCTTTTAGGATAATTTCTTCCCTGGTCATCGCATTTTTTGTACTGATACCTGCGGCGTAAATCATACTGATGATAGAGGTTATTACTATTCCTATTCCAATACCCAATAAGATACTTTTAATCTGGAAATTCCTCATTTTGCCTCCCTTAGCCATAACTAGAAAAAGCGTCATAGATTAGTTTTTATCTATACGCTTCTTTCTTATTTATATTGGCCCTGTAATCATTTATTCATGCCTAGAATCAGCTGTACCTCACCTTTACCCATTCTTAAATCCTTAGCTATCTCTGTGTCGCTCATACCAGCTTCTGCAAGTCTGATTACTTCTCTGTATTTATTATTTAAAGGTATGACTTTTTCCCTGCTTTTTTGAATCGGCCTACTCACTTGCGAAATAGCAGCATTCTCAGACTTTAAATTATCGGAATCATGTTCGCTGCCATATCCGTGATTATATACAGAATGATCGGAGTTTAGCCTCACGTCAATTACATTTCCGTTAACTACTTTATCGCTTTTGATATTCATAACCTTAAGTCCGGCTGACTCCTCAGCTGCAACATTTATTAAACTGACCTTCTTCTCAAGTTCTTTAAGGTTAGAACACATTTCCTCATTTTTCAGCTCCATCTGTGTCACTATATAATCAGAAAATTTGTTCATTTCCTCTATCATCTGTTCGGCATCATTAATAATTGTAACTAGTTCTTCTTTTTTAGAGTCCATCTGCGTCACATAGTCGTAGGATTTCTTCCTGTCGTATGCAATCCACACCAAAGAAATAACAATTAGCGTAATACCTATAAAGATAATACTTACATAAAATTCGTTCATAATATACACCCCAAATGCACTTTATCTTTTGTAATAGTGTAGTACCGGTCATTGTTACGCACTAAAGCCGGAAACAAACATAAAATTTATGTCATCTCCAGCTACAAGCTGGTACTATAACCTTATGTCAATGGTACTTGTTTTTATATCTTCTTCCTTTTTACTGTTTGAGTTGTAATTACCTTTATTTTTATTTTTTCTCTTTTCCTGTTTTTTATCGTTTCTTTCTTTCTCTTCCTTTTCCCTTATTTTTGCTTCCTGTACTTTATCCTGCGAGTGTACATATTTTACATTGTCTTCAGCTTTGTGCTGTACTGTACTTTCTTGCTGCTGCTGAATAATCTGATTTTTGTGCTGTTCATCACTATGGATTTTAGAAATCTCTGTGGTTCTAGGAAGCATAACCTGAAAATCTACCGGTTTTATTGACATAACTTCCACTTCCTCACGTTAAGGTTAAGTTAATAAATGCTTATTCAACTTATCCTATGTCAACATTAATTGACAAATTCTATCTATCTATAGGTCCTACCCTTACATCAGCCCCATCCCGATATAATGTACAATACTGCAGATTTTCTTTTACAAACATCATACAAGTACCTATTGCAACCTTGGTGCCCGGATAAATATAGTTCAGGGCCCTTATTTTACCATAAGCATCTTGTTGCAGTTTTGCTTCTATCTGAGCCATTTCTTCTCTCATTTCATTTATTCGGTTAGAGAAGAATACTTTTGTTCTGACACTTTTTGCCATCATTTCCTGCTTTTCAGGTGTAAGCATCCCTGCTGCTTCCAGCTTTTTGAGAATGGTTATTGCCTGGTCCGCTTTTTTCATATCATTGTCCATGATATTTATTTCTTCTCTTATTACCTTATAACGTTCCCTTAGAGATGGATCTACACCAACTTCTATATCTGTCACAGTAGCCATATGCGAACCGATGACTTTTGCAGAAATTTCCTTACCTACCTTGCATGTACCTCCAACCAGCAACCCCTTCTTGCCGGAAAGCTCCAGCTTGTTTCCACACTTTACGTTGCTATGCATTATAGCTTCTGATTTTATGTCATTTTTTGCTTCAATATTGCTATGTTCTATATATCTTGCGATTATGTCACCACCGCTTACCAGGACACCCTTTCCTAATCCCTGCATTCCTCTTCGAAGTATTATGTCCCCTCCGGCTTTTATTGTCGCTCCCTCTACTACTCCCCATACTTCTACATTTCCACCTGCTTCAATAGTAAAACCCGATAAAACATTTCCTCTTACACTTACATTGCCTACGAAGTTAATATTGCCTGTTGAATTATCTACATCAGCAGGTACTTCATAACTTGCAAAAACATTTATTTTTCCGTCTATATAGTTTACCTGTCCGTCTATTAAAGACACAAGTGACTGGCCGTCTTCAGTTGCCTCTACATTTCTTCCTCTTGGCAATGTCGCAGGCTTTCCATCAAGACATGGTATATCGGTTCCGGTAACAGTTTTGCCCTTTGTTCCTGACATAGGAGGTATCAAAGTACATAATACCTGCCCCTGTCTCACACTTTCTATCAAATTCAGTTCCCTATAATCAACTCTACCATCCTCAAGTATAGTCGGTTTTCTATCTTTGCTCAAATCAAAGCTAAAATTAATTTTCCCATTTTGCCCATTGACAGGCATAGTACCTTCAGCTATACAAATCATTTCATTGTATACGGGATACTTGGTGATAGTTTCCAAAGTCGTCCTGTTTATTCCATATATAACACCGTTTTTGCTGAACGAAGAAACAATTTCTTCTATTGTAAGATCTCTTCCACCCTCTGGAGGTGATATTGTCAGAAATGCTTTCATCTTATCAGGTGATATGATAACGGACGCCAACGCATCAATCTTTACTTCTTCCTGTGCTTCTGCAACTATAACTGGATTTTTATCCGCTTTTAGTACAGCCAGCTCTACTATATCTTTCTTAAAGCTTTTTATTTGCTTCTTGTTAAGTTTCTCGATTATTTCCCTTGCTTCAACCCTTCTCCCCTTGCCTACAGGAGGAAATACTGTAAGAACTACACCGTTTTCCTGGAATTTGATTTCAAAAAAACCATCATTAACATTATTAGAAGAGCCACTTGATCTTTCTAACATTTTTACCTCCACACCCCCTATATTAAGAATATCCACTGAATACTTTAAATGAGAATAATATTATGGGGATAATCTGTTTGTCTTTCGTAAAACAGAACTTATTGAATTAATCATGCAATATGCTTTTGTGCCGGGCAAGTTTTCCCCTCAGCCTCAATATTGCTTTAGTGTGAAGCTGGGAAATCCTTGATTCCGACACTTTCATTATCGCACTTATTTCTTTTAGTGTCAATTCTTCAAAATAATACAAGGAAACAACAGTTTTTTCTTTTTCCGGCAATCTGTCTATGGAATCTGCCAAAATATCTTTTATTTCAGAAAATTCAGCATAATTTTCCGGCCTGTCATCCTTATTTGCATTCGGAACATCTACCCCGATTTCATAATTCTGCTCTAAAAACTCTTCAAGGGAAACCATCGAGGAAACATTGACATCGTTTAAGAGTTTGTTCAGTTCATCAGTCGTTATGCCAAGCTTATCAGCTATCTCCTTATCTGAAGCAGAGTGTCCCAACTCATTTTCCAGTTCCCAATAAACCCTTTCCAGTTCCTTGCTCTTTTGCCGCAAAGATCTAGGAACCCAATCCATTTCCCTAATACTGTCAATTATTGAACCTCTTATTCGAAGAGATGCATATGTCTCAAATTTAACGCCTTTACTTATATCAAACTTATCTATGGCATCAATCAAACCAAAAACTCCAAAACCAACAAGATCATCGTACTCAACGTTAGAGCCGAAGTAAATGTTTAATCTTCCTGCAATAAACTTAATAAGGTGGGCATATTCAAGTATTAATTTCTCCCTTATAGCAGGATCTTTTGTATCGCTATATTGTTTCCACAAATCCAGCTGTTTGTTATTAGCAGATGACATTAAAATCCCCCAATACATGAACTCTTATTTTAGATTTCAGAGTCCGTTTTTCATTTGTATGTGTTTATTTAGAAATTTATAGAAGCTTATCTAGTCACTATACTTAACTTTCATTATTACTTCTCAAGATTTCCTTTACCGTAAGCGGAGCAAAATCTTCTCCAAAAACTGAATTACTGTCATAACTATCATCTACCTTAAGGTCAAGTTTGGAAGTTTTCTTATTTTCTTCAGATGCTTTTAGCTGCTCCTGCATCTGCTGTTCTAATTCCGCCTGCCTTTCCAGCTCCTCTGCTTCTCTCTTCTTAGCAGTTTCATCTAAAATTTTCATAATCGTATTTCTTATATAAGTGCCAATAAAAAAGAATACAACCATGGAAATTGCAATCCTAATATAAATCTCTTGTTGGCTTACATGGTATTTGTAGCTGATTAATCCGATTATTATTGCCATTAATGAACCAAGCATAAACGGCAACTTATGGATGTATTCCATATCGGTTCCCTTTCCCTCTGTAAAAAACACGGTATTAGAATTATTATTTGAGTACTCTGCTAAATCTGATAAATAATATTCTATCATCTAAATCAAGTAATTATTTATATTAATAACCACAACTCTTTTCTTAATAAATAAAACATGGTTCAGATGACAAAACATTATTAATATCCTCAGTCGCTACCAGCATAAATAAAGCAATCAGAAGTTTAATAAACCAGTACATTATATCTGCCTAAGTCCATGTCCTATTGTTTTAATTAGTAATCTCCCATCATTTGAATACAATTCAATAGTTCTTCCGTAATTTCCCCCTGTATCTTCAGAAATTATAGGTATATGCAACTCCTGCAATTTTTCCTTTGCAGCCATTACATTTCTCGCACCTATTCTCATCATATCAGAGGCTTCCGAAAAAGCAAACATCTGGGCACCGCCTGCCAGCTTTGCAGTAATATTTTCCCTACGTGCCCCTATTCTAATCATATCTTCCACGAGTTTTGTTATCGCTGTATCCGCAAATTTTGCAGTATTTGAATTGTTTCTCGCTTGCTGGCTTGAAGGCAGCATAATATGAGCCAACCCTACTATTTTCTTAATGTTATCGTATAGAGCTATCCCCACACAAGAACCTAATCCTAATGTTGTAAGAATACTTGGATGGCCTGAACTCTGAAGGTCAGCCATTCCAACCTTTATCATATTTTCCATCAACTTATTACTCCTAATGCCTTTAATAATGTTGCGTATGATTCTACGTCAGGAATAAGGAAAAAGTCGCCTACAACTCTTGTGCTTCCCTCAGAAAATTCAGTTTCTATATATAATACCGTATCGCCGACCTTTCCAAACTGAATAGCAGGTACACTCAGTATGGCTCCTGCCATATCAATAGCCATTTCCGGTACTGATGGCATTATTTTGAGGTTTGTTAAGGCTGAGAGAGCTGATAAATAGGAGCCAGCCAGGATATTACCTATCTCTCTTAAAGCAGACAGCTCTATTTCATTGAAATCATTAAGCTCATCGACCGGTTTTCCCATCAATATGTTTACCAGCACCTGCGCAGCTTTATACTCAAGTATAAACATTATGTCTCCGGTCAAATCCCCCGTTACCCTTAAAAGTATCCCAATAACTAATATCTCCGCTCCCCCAAGGATTTCATTTACTTCCTTGAATTCAAGTACATTAATTTTGGGTACATCCATATCAACTTTTTTGTTTAGCATCTTCGCTAAAGCTGTAGCTGCATTACCGGCACCAATATTGCCTATTTCTCTCAGTACGTCAATTTGCATGTTATTCAGGTTATCGATATTAATCGTCATATTCTCCTCCATGAAAATCACCACTGATGATTTTCAAAACATTTCGGAATAAGAACTTCAGTGTATAATCAATCTTCAAATTTCACCAGTTTTTCTATATTGAGCAAAGTTACTATGCGGTCATCAACTTTGCCTACCCCCAGAAGATAATCCAATGATAAATCATTGCTGAAGTGAGTAATGTTTTCTATTGAGTCCTCTGTCAATTGAAGAACCTCTGCAACGCTATCTACTATTATTCCTATAAATATATCTTCAAGTTTAATAATTATTATCCTGGTTTCTTCAGTATCCTCAACAGTTGGGAGGTTGAATCTCTTTCTGAGATCCATAATAGGTATTATATCTCCTCTTAAATTTATTACACCTTTTATAAAATCAGGGGTCTTTGGTACTCTCGTAATATGCTTAACCTGCTCTATTGTAGTTACTTTCTGAATATCAACGCCATATTCTTCCTGCCCTAGCCTGAAAACTACAAATTGCTTAGTATCCGATACAGTATTTGCTTCCATATTCTTACCTCCCTATTAAGCTAAAGAATTTACATCAAGGATAAGGGCAACATTTCCATCTCCAAGGATCGTAGCACCTGCTATTGATTTTATTCCCTGCAGTAGCTTTCCAAGAGACTTAATTACTATTTCCTGTTGTCCCAATACCGAATCTACCAGGAAGCCTGAAAGCTTATCACCTTTTTTAACTATAACAACAGTAAGCTGCTTCTGTACTTTTTCTTCTCTTGGTATTTCAAGTACTTTATCCAATCTGATAATAGGTACAACCATATTCCTCAACAGAATGACCTCTTGCTTCTGAACCATTTTTATCTCATCAGGAGAAATGTTTTTTATCAAACTGACGGAACTAATGGGTATTGCATACTTTTCTTCACCTATCAATACCAGTAACGCCTGGATAATTGCGAGTGTAAGCGGAAGTCTAATTATAGTTCTGCTTCCTTTGCCCATTTCAGTTTCTATTTCAACATTACCATTCAACGACTCTATTTTTGTTTTTACTACATCAAGCCCAACACCCCTGCCTGACAGGTTTGTTATCTGATCGGCAGTGCTGAAACCAGGTTTAAACAAAAGCTCTATAGCATCCTTCTGTGAAAGATTACTTGCTATCTCCTTACTTACTAAACCTTTCTCGATAGCTTTTTTCTTTATCTTTTCTACATTCATTCCCTGTCCGTCATCAGATACTTCAATAACAACGTTATTCCCATCCTGGTATGCTTTTAAGCTTATCTGTCCTGCACTTGGTTTTCCTAATTCTTTTCTTTTTTCCAGAGGCTCTATTCCATGGTCTACTGAATTCCTTAGAAGATGGATTAAAGGATCTCCTATTTCGTCTATAACAGTTCTGTCAAGTTCTGTTTCTTCACCTGACATAGTAAGGTTTATTTCCTTACCCAGTTCCTTTGAAATATCTCTCAGCATTCTTGGGAATCTGTTGAAAACAGTTTCTACGGGAACCATCCTGACTTTCATAACTGCATCATGCAAATCAGTCGTAATTCTCTCTAAGGACTCAAGTGCCTCATTATAAGTGGAGGTACGGTCAATATTTTCTATACCTTCCAATCTGGTCTTTTGTATAATCAACTCACTTACAAGATTCATCAGAATATCAAGTCTGTTTATATCAACCCTGACTGTTTTTCCTGTCATTGCCTTTTTGGCTATACTAGCAGCCTTACTTGCATTTCCATCGTCTTTTTCATCACTCGCAGCTTCACTACCGTTATCTTCAATCACTACACGTTCCGTTTTCACATCCTCGGTCTTTGTTTCGGATGCATCTATTGCTTTTGTTTCCAAAGTCTTAATTATTACCGTTTCGACTTCAGCAATTGAATTCAATTCTTTTTCAAAAAGCTCCTTGCTCTCTTTTGAAATAATGACTACAGTGAATTCATAATCAAATTTTTCATCCTCAATATCTTCAACCTTCGGATTCGACTTGATTATTTCAGAATGCCTTTCAAGCGTCTGGAATATGATGAAAGCTCTGGCAGACTTAAGTACGCATCCCTTGTTAAGTATAATTGTAGTCTGAAATACATTCATATCCATTTCTATAGCTTTATTAATTACATTTTGGTCATATTGATTTATGTGAATATCAGCGGTTGCATGTCCTGAATCACTTCTCTCCGTGAAAGGTACAGCAGTTTCTTTATCATTGTGTGAATCAATAACAATATTCTCAGCGGATTTATTTTTTTGTATATCACTGAGGGCCTGAATGATCTCTTTATACTCATTGCTTCCTTCACTGCTTGAATTAATTATGTTGTTCAAATAATTTTCCAGTGCATCCAGACATTTAAAAAGTAAATCAATCAGTTTTGTGGATACTTTAATTTCATTACTTCTCAAAGCATGTAAAACATTTTCCATATCATGTGTAAGCTTTTGCATCTTTGCAAAGCCCATAGTACCAGACATACCTTTTAATGTATGTGCAACCCTGAATATTTCATTCAGCATTGCGTCATCATTAGGATTCTGCTCCAATTGAAGTAATGATTGGTTTAATCCCTGCAAGTGCTCCTTTGATTCTTCGATAAAGATTTCAAGGTATTGAGACATATCCATTACTTATGCACCCCCACAATTTTCATTATCTCTTTTGTAATACTCTTCAGCGGAACTACAGCATCTACTACACCCGTCTGAACTGCTACTTTTGGCATTCCATATACAACACAAGATTTTTCGTCCTGGGCTATTATATAGCCTTTATTGACATTCTTTATCAGCTTAACCCCTTCACTTCCATCCCCGCCCATACCTGTCATTATTACGCCTATAAGGTTTGTAAGTCCTGTATTGGAAAGGGACTCCATCATTACGTTTACTGCCGGCCTATGGCCTCCCACAGGAGGAGATTGAGACAGCCTTATTTTTATATTTTTATTTTTGTCTTTCTCTACCAGCATATGATAGCTGCCTGGCGCAATATATACGTATCCTGGTTTTATAAATTCACCGTCTTCAGCTTCCTTTACAGTCACTTCACTTAAAGAGTTCAACCTCTCTGCCAGTGATTTGGTAAACCCCGGCGGCATATGCTGCACTACCAGAAAAGCAGCCGGAACATTTCCAGGGATAAGCGGTATAACATCCTGAAGAGCTTTCGGCCCCCCTGTAGAAGTTCCGATAGCAACTATATTTTTTATTTCACTACTTTTAACTATATCACTTTTTGGCTTAATATGTAAGCTTTTTATGCATTGTTGAGTAATTCTTGTCGAATTTTTTGCAATTTTCACTTTTTCTATTACTTCTATCTTCTTTTCATCACTGGACATCTCAAAAATGTTGGAAGGTTTTGTAATGAAATCCACAGCCCCATCTTCCAGCGCTCTGATAGTTTGTTCTGCTCCATCCTTGGTGACACTGCTCAACATAACAACAGGAATATATGAGGTCTTAAGAAGCTCTTTTAAACAGGTCAACCCATCCATTATCGGCATTTCAACATCAAGAGTAACAACATCCGGTTTGAGTTCCTTGACCTTTTCTATAGCTTCTACTCCATTTTTTGCAGTATCAATTACTTTAATGCTCAGATCACTTTTAAGAATATCGGATATAACTTTGCGCATAAAGGCCGAATCATCTACAACTAATACTCTTATCTCTTCTTGAAGCCCTTTGATCATATGTTTAGATCAACCCTTTTTTTCTTAGTTTTCGTTGCTCTACAAAAATAAATTTTATTATAGCTTCCCTATCCTTGTTATCTATCTTCCTGAAAAGAATTCCTATCTCATAACAGTGTCTGTCGGTATCTTCAAGCTTTATTACCCTTACTATAGTTCCGAAAAAGTTTCTTACATCATCTTCTGCCAATGTCAGTTCTATTTCCAGAATCTTATTCATTTCTAGCTTTTCTTCTGTAACAAAACATAACCCGCCGCCGCTTATATCCCTTGTATATGTCTTTTTATATTGAATCCCTTTATTATGCTCACTAATAAATGAAACTGCTTGTCTGTACTTTATCGGAATTGAGCATTCAAACCGGAAAAATTGCCGTCTTTGTATCTTTTCAATTTCGCTTAATATTTCAACTTCTAATACTGCTATGTTATCAATTGTCTTTCTACCCAACACTTCTGCCCTGAATTTATACATTTCTATCCTGCCTGAATCCTCATACTTTCGTGTAAAGTACACTTCCATATAAGTACCAATAGGAACGGGATATATGATACCTTCATATATTGGAGCCGCTATCACAGCTATATTTTCATCTTCAACCCATTCAAGCTCACTTACGAAGGTGGGCTTTATTGTTTTCCCTTCATTGTCATAGAGTTCCAGTTCCAGTTTGTTTCCTATAGTCAATTCAGTAAGCTTCATTTATAACACACCCTGATTCCCAATACTGTATTTTCACTCTCTATCCTATGAATTAAGGAAGTTGACAAGCCTGCTGACAAATCCTTTTATACCGATTGTACCATTATCTTCTTTTTTCTCCCTGTCTTCCCCCAATTTCCTCGACAAGTCTCTTACAGACCTTGAAGCCTGACTTTTCGGAAAGTTTATCATGAATGGCTGCTGTAGTTTTACAGCCTTAATAACCATTTCATCCTGCAGTATATATCCCAGCGGGTTAAGTCTCAGTGATAAGAATTTTTCAGCTACAAGTGACAGTTTGCTCAGTATATCATTTGCTTCAGCCTGACTTTCTGCGCGGTTGACAACTACTCTGATAATCTTTTCCTTGTCCCTGTTTGATACCATCTTTATTAAAGCGTATGCATCGGTGATCGACGTAGGTTCAGGAGTAGTTACAAGAAGAACCTCGTCGGCTGCCATTACAAAGCTCATAACGTTGTCGGAAAGACCTGCTCCCGTATCAATCAGTATAATATCTGCAAGTTTATCCAATAATGCTATATTTTCTATAAATCTGTCCAACTGCTTCTTTTCTATCTGGACAAGTTCCTCTACTCCCGAACCCCCAGAAATAAACTTTATGTTTTTAGGCCCATCACACAAAACCTCCAGTATGTTTTTCCTATTGTGTATAACGTCAACCAGAGTATGTTGAGGAATAATGCCAAACAAAACATCAATATTTGCCAATCCGAAGTCAGCATCAAGTATAACCACCCTGTATCCTATCTCACTTAAGGCAATAGCCAGGTTTATGGTCAGATTCGTTTTTCCGACTCCACCCTTGCCGCTGGTTACTGTTATTACTTTTGCAGACTTCTTTTTGAAGTTCTCCAGCAGGTTAGCCTGATTTGCAGCTTGTCTGGCCTTAAGGTTTTCAATTATTTGCCTTAATTTATCTGCCTGATCCCTCATTTAAGATATGCTCCCCAATAATAGTTTTGTTATCTTTTCGGTGTTTGCAACTTCAATATCGTCAGGCACACTTTGACCGGTTGTTACATAAGATAGTTCTTTGTTTGTCCATAGTTTTGAGTTCAGTATCACTCCAGCTACCGGGGCTTCATCCAATTTCGTAAATATTAATTTGTAATCTTTGAGAAAACTATAGTTGTTTATTATTTCTTTACAGTTGCTGTTGCTTGTCGTAGCACTCAATACCAGATAAATCTCATTTGCTTCGGAAGCTGCGACTAAAGTTTTCAACTCTTCAAACTGTGATTTGTTTCTATGGCTTCTCCCTGCTGTATCTATAAGTATTATGTCCTTATTTGAAAATGCGCTTATTGCATCACTTATTTCATTTATAGAATATATTACTGTTGCAGGCATACCCAAAATCTCTGCATAGGTTTTTAGTTGTTCTACTGCTGCTATTCTATAAGTATCGGCGGTTATAAGACCTACTTCCTTTTTCTGGTTTAATGAATAGTTGGCTGCAATCTTTGCAAGTGTAGTTGTTTTTCCTACCCCTGTAGGACCTACAAATATAACTATAGTCGGCTTCCCATCCTCTCTGAGCTTAATGGTATCCGGCTTACCTAATGCACCTGAAATAATGTTAAATAAAAGAGACGCCGTTTCATTAACACTCGCATTGGAGCCTACCTTTTCCTTAACTATGTTAATAAACTTTTTTGCATGTTCTGCATCCACTTCATTCTTTACAAGATTATTATAAAACAACTGAAGTACATTCGGCATTGAAGGCTTTTTTTCCTCTACATCTTGCTGCTTTTCAGCCTTTTGTGCCATTGGCTGCATCTGTTCGTATATTTTTTTCAGCAAAGATTCCATACTATTTACTTTATTCTCTAATTCCGAAATTTTTTCCTCTTTTTTGTCGAAATTATTTTTTTCTTCTGCTTTCTCTGTCAGGACATTGGTAACGACAGGTTTCTGTATTTCACCTGCATTCTTTGGCGCAGACCTGCCGGCAGCCGCATCTTTCTGAAGTGATTCCTTTTTGCCATAGTCCTCATCAATAGCTGCTAACACTTCTATCATTGGCTTGGAAAATATGTTAAGTATCCCTTTCTTTCTGACTTTTCTTGTATTAAGAATAATTGCTTCGTTTCCCAAATCCATTTTAACTTTTAGTATTGCTTCCTGGGTATTGTTTCCCAGATAACGCCTTATTTTCATCTTTAGACATTCACCATCCCTACTGATTGAACTTCTATATTAGGGTCAAGTTCATTATATGATAATACTATAAGTCCTGGCATAACCTGTTCTGTAAGCCTCTTAAAGTAAAGCCTTACAACCGGAGAAGCAAGAATTACAGGCTGTTGGCCTAATTGAAGGAGTCTTTGCACCTGTTTTGACAAATTATTCACTATACTGTTTGTCGTACCGGGATCAAGGTTCAGATAAGATCCATGCTCAGTTCTCTGCAGCGAGTCCATTATCATCTGCTCAAGCTGCGGGTCTAATGTTATTACATTTGATTTGCTGTCGGTTATAAATTTCTTTGAAATAGCTCTTCCGAGAGCCTGTCTTACGTATTCTGTCAGCATATCCGCATCATGAGTTATCGGAGCATAATCCGCCAGCGTTTCAAGTATTGTTACCATATCACGTATGGAGACACCTTCCTTTAAGAGATTTGCCAGTACTTTTTGTATTTCTCCTATGGTCATGATCTTAGGAATCAGCTCGTCTACTATAGCAGGATAATTCTGCTTGATATTATCTATCAGTTTCTGAACTTCTTGTCTTCCTGTAAGTTCATGCGCATACTTCTTCACAATTTCCGTTAAATGTGTCGCAATTATAGACGGTGCATCTACAACTGTATATCCATACATTTCTGCCCTGTCTCTCTGATTTTCATTTATCCATATGGCAGGCAGTCCGAATGCAGGCTCAGTAGTCTTTATTCCATCGAGTTCTTCCTCAGCCATTCCGGGATTCATTGCAAGGAAATGATCTATCATTATTTCACCTTTTGATACTTCAACACCTTTGATTTTGATAATATATTCGTTTGGACTCAACTGAATATTATCTCTCAATCTTATTATAGGAACAATCATTCCAAGTTCCAGTGCAAGCTGCCTTCTGATCATTACAACTCTGTCAAGCAGATCCCCTCCCTGGTTGACATCTGCCAGCGGTATAATACCATAGCCGAACTCAAGTTCAATTGGGTCAACCTGCAACAACGAAACTACATTTTCTGGCTTTCTTATATCTTCAACTTCACTTTCCTGTATCTGTACCTCTTCCTGCATAATAGCTTCTTTTTCTTGATTTTTCAATCTAACACCGACAATAGCCAGTATTACTGCAACTATCAAAAAAGGCACTGTCGGTAAGAAAAATGACAGGATGACACAGGTTCCTGAAGCTACAAACATAACCTTTTTGTTATAAAACATTTGCTTCAGTATATCCTGACTCATTTCGGCATCTGAACCCGCTCTGGTCACGATAATACTTGTCGCTGTAGATATCATAACTGCCGGTATCTGACTCACGAGGCCATCACCTATTGTCAATATAGTAAATGTAGATAGGGCTTCCATAGCTTCCATCTCCATAAACACCATACCCATTATGAAACCACCGATAATATTAATGACTGTTATCAAAATACCTGCTATAGCATCGTTTTTTACAAACTTGCTGGCACCATCCACTGCTCCATAAAAATCTGCTTCCCTCTGAATATTTCTCCTTCTTTCCTTTGCTTCAGTCTCGTTAATCAGTCCTGAATTCAAATCTGCGTCAATTGCCATCTGTTTACCAGGCATAGCATCAAGGGTAAATCTTGCAGCAACTTCGGCAACTCTCTCAGAACCCCTTGTAATTACCAAAAAGTTTACAATCATTATTATGAGGAACATAACAAAACCTACAACTATGTTTCCTCCTGCTACGAAATTTCCGAAGCCGGCAATTATATCCCCAGCTTCTCCAGTTGAAAGTATAAGCCTCATCGCAGTTATATTCAGTGTAAGCCTGTATAAAGTAGTAACAACAAGCAGCGAAGGAAAAGATGAAAGTTCTAAAGCACTCTTTAGATATACCGTATTAAGCATTAAAATAAGCGTAATTGCTATGTTTATTACAAGAAGAAAATCCAGAACAAATTCGGGTATAGGAACAATGATAGCCAGTATTATAGTTACAAGTATTGCTGGAACTGCATAATTCCCAAGCCTCATTTGACTTCCCCCCATCTTTAGTAATTACACTGCTCTTTCTTTTCCCTTCATGCTATAAACGAATGCCAATACCTCTGCAACAGCTTGATATAAATCTGCGGGTATGGACTGCCCGATTTCTACCGTTTCAAAAAGATTTCTTGCCAATGGCTTGTTTTCAACAATTTCTATATTGTTTTCCTTGGCTACTTCCTTAATCCTCTGAGCTATAAAATCTTGCCCCTTTGCGATTACTACAGGAGCATCGGATATTGCCGCATCATACTTTATCGCAACAGCAAAGTGTGTAGGATTTGTAATTACTACATCAGCCTGCGGCACTTGCTGCATCATTCTCCTCATCGAAATCTGCCTTTGTTTCTGTTTTATTTTAGCCTTTACTTCCGGATTACCTTCGACCTGTTTATACTCCTCTTTTACTTCCTGCTTGGTCATCCTTAAACTTTTCTCATACTCCCACCACTGATATGCGTAGTCAAATATACCCAGTATTATAAGAGCTACACATATTCTTATGGCAACATTTATTGATGTAGTTCCAATATAGATAGCTATGTTCATAGGCTCCATATTCATTGTATTTATAACATTTCTTTCCTCACCTTTCAGATATGAATATGCTATATAGCCTATAACAGCAATTTTAAATATCGACTTTATTAGTTCCGCTACAGAACGCATTGAAAAAATTCTTTTTAGTCCGCTCAGTGGGTTTATTCTGCTAAATTTAAAGCCAAGAGTTTCCATTGTAAACAAAAAACCAACCTGAGCATATCCTGCGATTAATCCAGTTACTAAAGCTATAGCAAAAATTGGAGCTGTTGTCTTTAAAAATACCGTCATTCCCTCAATGAATAGCTTGGCCAATACATTAACCGTAAACAAATCGTCAATCTTCGGATATTCAGAAAAGACCCTTTTCATATAAACCGTCATTTCCTCATAAATGTTCTTTCCAAATATCCTCAGTCCAATAAATACAAAAATAAGGACAACTGCAGTTGTAATCTCCCTGCTTTGTAAGACCTGTCCCTTTTTTCTTGCATCCTGCTTTTTTTTGGGTGTAGCTTTTTCAGTCTTACCGTCAGCTGCAAATAACTGGAGGTTGATCCTAATATTTAAATTCAAATTCTTTATATTTGAAATATTTCCTTTTTCTAGCCCCAAACATCCAGCCTCCACTTCCAATACCCGGTCACTGAATTCCATGTGTTACTTTCCCATATGCTTCATGAAGTTAAACATCTCTCCATTCATTCCATTAACCAACACTTCGATAAAAGCAACAAATGCAGGAATAGTAACTATCATAATCAAAAGACCAAGTATGATCTTTAATGGCATACCTACAACAAACACGTTTAGCTGAGGTACTGTTTTTGAAATAACGCCTAATGCAATATCCGTAATCAGTATTGCAGCCAGAATCGGTGCGCTTATCCTAAAACCCAGGACAAAGGCTTCAGAAAAAATCCTTATTACATCATTTAGCAAAGCTTCACTAAAAACAGCCCCCCCCAAGGGAACATATTCATAACTATCAAATAAAGCTTTTATTAATGCATGATGTCCGTTTAGCATCAGAAACACTAACATACTTATTATTGAGTAAAAGTTTGATGTTATGGGAATCTGTATATTGCTAACAGGGTCAAGTACGTTTACCATACCAAAGCCTACCTGCATATCAATAAGCTGTCCGGCAATATATATCGCAGTAAAAATCAAGTACGAAATATATCCTAGTGTAATACCTACCATAAACTCTTTAAAGACTAGCAGGAGAAAGCCATATATATTATCAAATTGCGAAGGTTTTTGCAAAGAAACATTACTAACAAGAATTATTGCTAGAAAAAATGCAAACCCTATCTTCAAGTAGGTAGGAACATTTCTTCTCCCAAATATCGGTGCTATTACGAATAACCCTGTCATCCTCACAAAAACAAGTAAAAACGAATCAAAGCCACTTAAGAATAAATCAACCGGAATAAACAATAGTGACTCCCCTCCAAAACTGTAGGGTCATCGGCTTTGGGCTATAGACTGTGGGCAATAGGTATACCTGCTGCCTAGCTCCTGCGGCCAGCGCCTTAGTGTATATAGTTATTTATATTTAAATATAAATCTTGTGTGTATTCTATCAGTACTCGTAGCATCCATGACCCAAATAATGATATTGCTGCAATAACAGCTAATATTTTAGGTATAAACGTAAGAGTTTGTTCCTGTATCTGTGTAGTCGCTTGAAAAATGCTTATAGCTATTCCCACTATCAGGCTTAATCCTAACATAGGAGCAGAAACTAATAGAACTATATTAAGAGCTTTTTGTGCCAGTGATATTATCATCCCCTGGTCCATGTTTCTTCCCCCCTGTTACATAGTGAAACTTCCTACAATTGACTGTATTACCAGTCCCCAGCCGCCAACCATAATAAAAAGTAGTATCTTAAAAGGTAATGATATCATTACCGGTGGAAGCATCATCATTCCCATTGACATCAGTGTACTTGATACAACAAGGTCTATTATGAGAAAAGGTATGAATATTAAGAATCCAAATTTAAAAGCTACAGTCAGCTCATTCACCAAAAAAGCCGGCACTACTACAGTTAAAGGTAATTCATCAGGTTTCACCGGTGATTTGATTTTAGCCAGATTCATAAATAATTTAAGGTCCTTTTCATTACTTTTCCTCATTTGTTTCAGCATAAAGGTTTTAATAACCTTTGATGACTTGTCTATCGCTTGCTGCTGACTTATTTGCCCCTTTGTATATGGTTGGAATGCTTCATTGTTTATTTGAGTTCCCACAGGGGCCATAATAAAGAAGGTTAAAAACAAAGCTAGCCCAATCAAAACTTGATTCGGCGGCATCTGCTGAGTTCCCAGTGCATTCCTTAAAAAGGAAAGTATTATGATAATCCTTGTAAAACAGGTCATCATAATCAGAATCGACGGAGCAATCGATAAAACTGTAAGCATAAGCAGAATTTGTACACTTGTAGATACATCTTTTGGGTTTTGTGATGGTTCTATATCAAACCCGAATTTAAAAGAAGGAACTGTTGTGTCTGCATAAGAGACGGATGTAAAAATTATTAAGATAATGCTAATAATTAGAATCTGAAGGTATATCCTCCTATTTTTCATTTGTACCGTCATCCCCATCTATTTTACCTTGTTTATACATTAGATTGGTCATAGACCTTAATCTGTCAAGGTTTGATTTGAAAGTTTCTCCTTCTATCGGACTGGCTATATCTTCATCACTTTCACTTTGCTTTTTGCTATTTCTATTTTCAGATCTTCCTGTCTGAGTCTTCTCAGTCTTTTTTTCTTTATACGCTTGTATATATTTATCGAATAATGCCTTGAAATCAAAGACATTACTGGTGTTGGTCTGTGTTTCATCTTCTTCGTAGTTGTCTAAAGTAACAGTTGTCAAAAACTCAACGGTTTTTCCGGCAGTTGCTATTAACACAAACTGATTATCCACTTTCAGAAGATGAATCTGCTTATCAAGCCCCAGACTAACTGTTTCAACTATATTTATATACTGCCCCTTCATAGCTCTTTTGGTCTTACCTGCTAAAAGCCTGGTAAATATTACTGCAAGAAATAAAATAGATCCAAACGCTAATAGGACACCGACAACCTGAAAAAACATTATTTACCCTCTTATCCTAGTACTTTTTTAACTGCTTCTACTACCCTTTCAGCCTGGAAGGGCTTTACTATAAAATCCCTTGCTCCAGCCTGAATGGATTCTATAACCATAGCCTGCTGTCCCATAGCTGAACACATAATAATTTTAGCGTCTGCATTAATCTTCTTTATTTCCTTGACAGCTTGTATGCCATCTACTTCAGGCATTGTAATGTCCATAATAACCAGATCGGGAATCAGGTCTTTGTACTGTTGTATTGCTCTTCCTCCGTTTTCTGCTTCTCCGCATACCTCATATCCGTTTTTACCCAGGATATCTCTGATCATCATTCTCATAAAAGCAGCATCATCAACTATTAGAATTCTTTTCCCCATTACGTATCCCTCTCCTTAAATTATAGTTTATCTAAATTGTGTTTCTATGGTCTACAATCATAAATCAATCAATGAGTTTATGTATTTCTGTTTGTTTTCCACACCTTTAACTAGAGCCTTTTTGAAGGATGAATAATATCAGTTATCCTTACACCAAAACTTTCGTCTATAACTACAACTTCACCCTTTGCAATTGCTTTTCCATTTACCAGTATGTCTACAGGCTCGCCTGCCAGTTTGTCAAGCTCTATTATTGATCCCGGTCCAAACTCAAGTATATCTTTAATCAATTTATTTGTTCTACCAAGTTCAACTGTCACCTGTAACGGAACATCCATTATAAGACTGATGTTCTTCTTTTCAATGGAAATCCTGCTGTCATCAAAAGCTTGAAATTGTGCCGGCTGAACATTAACCGGTCCCCTGCTTCTGGGTTGTTCATAATACATAGTTCCTTGTTCATTATATCCGCCATAGCCCTGTTGGGGTGGCATCTGGGGCTGCCCATACTGTGGTTCCTGGTAATAACCGTTTTGCTGTGCCGGTGTTTGGTGTTGTTCCATTTGAGGATATCCGGGCTGAGGCTGTGAAGACGCCATACGCTGTGGTGGTGCAGGTTCAGGTGCAGGGCTTTCTATATCTACATTCAGCAGGTTATCTACCAGATCTTTTGCAAACTTTATAGGGATAAGCTGCATAATTTCACTATCTATGAGGCTCCCTACTTCCATTTTGAAAGCTATTTTTACTAGCTTTTGGCTAGTATCAAAATCAATATACGGTTGAGCAGAATCAAACTGCATCACAAAAGCTTTTGGAGGTGATATATCAATGCGTTTGTCAAACATTGATGACATAGAGGTTGCGGAAGACCCTACCATCTGGTTCATTGCCTCACTGATTGCACTCAAATGCAAATCTGTCAGATCACCTGAAGTATTGTTTCCTTCCCCACCCATCATTAAATCGGTAATTACCTTTACGTCTGCTTCCCTCATTATTAGAAGGTTACTACCAACCAGTCCATGAGTATATTCTACTCTTACAGCCACATATTGTGAACCGTATTGCTTTGCCATTTCATCCCATGAAGTTATTGTTACCTTAGGTGTGGTTATAAGCACCTTATGACCAAGCAACGTGAATAAAGTAGTTGCAGAAGTCCCCATGCTTATATTTCCGATTTCTCCAAGGGCATCGACTTCCTGTGTTGAAAGATCCTCTCCTTCATTTGTCATGGCACTGTCACTGCTGCTTATAGAGGTTCCGTTTAGTAAAGCATCTATTTCAGCTTGTGAAAGCATATCACCCATTTACTCGTCCTCCCTTCTCACAACTTCAGTAATCTTTACAGACACCTTGTTCTTTTTTACACCAGGCTTAGCATAGAACTTTAGCAAATCTCCCACCATTATTTCAAGTTCTCCGTTTACACTGGTATCCAGCGGCATTACGTCACCGGGCTGTAGTTCTATAAAATCATTTACATTGATTATTGTTTTTCCTAAAATCGCTCTTACAGGAACTTTTGTATTTTCGATTTTTATCTCTATAGTATCTTTTGTTTCTCTTGTTACTTCCTTTTCTATCGTGGAAAACCAAAATCTTGTACTTAGTTTAGGAACTATAGGCTCTACAACCATGTGGGGTATACAGATATTTATCATACCTTCAACCTCTCCTACTCTGGCATTGAAGGTAACCAACGCGACCATTTCATTTGGTGAAATAATCTGTGCAAACTGTGCATTGGTTTCTATCTTTTCCAGTCTAGGTCTGATTGCAATTACATTTTCCCAGGGTTCTCGCATCAGATTCAGTATTTGTATGACAATACGCTCTATGATTGCCAGTTCTATTTCAGTAAAACCCCTAACCTTGTCAATCATAGTTCCCTTGCCACCCAAAATCCTGTCTACCAAAGCATATGCAATAGCGGGCGATATTTCAAATATTATTGATCCAGTGAGTGGGGTAAAATCTACTACTGCTAAAACTACCGGGTTTGATATGGAGTTGTTGAATTCATAATATGATACTGCCTCAACATTCGCAACCTCAACCTGTACAAGTGTCCTAAGATATCCCGATAGGAAGTTGGTTATCAAACGTGCATAAGTATCATTAATTATCTGCAGAGTTTTAATATGATCCTTTGCAAACTTGCTCGGTCTTCTGAAGTCATGGCTTCTGACTTTCTTTTCCTGAGTCGTGGTTTGCATCTGCTGAACATCAATTTCTCCGGTATTCAGGGCTTTTAGGAGCTCATCTATCTCATTTTGTGACAGTATATCCCCCATCTAAACACCCCCTAGGAATAAAACCATTTTTCAAATGTAATCTCGTATATTATATCCTTTTTATCTTCTTCATTCTCGTTGATAAGCTCGTTTATGGCTTTCTTCAACTCCTCAGCAGCTTTTTTCTTTGCATCAGGCTGCTTTACTTCCTCCAGTGTCCTGTTCATGAAGTATGTACCTATCAGCTCTTTTATCTTTTTTTGATAAGCTTGCACTTTGAGAGCTGTATCCTTGATGCTGCTTCCCTTAGGAGCCTTCTTAAAATACTCAAGTTCAATACTCACCTGAATTACAGGTAATACACCGGAATCCTTATTTTCATTTTTGAGATTAAATAACTCAGGTTTGCCTTCTTCAAATACTGTTAAAGAAACCAGGTCTTCGTCTTTTGGCACTTCAATGTGAGCTTTCTCAACAACTTTTTCAGTAGTTTTGGAGCCTCCACCTAAAAAGACATAACCTGCCAATGCAGCAAGGGTTAGAGTAAGAAATGCGACTATAAGTAAAAGGACTATATTAAAAAAGCTTCCTTTGCCCTCCAATGTTTATGCCCCCTTTATCTTTTGCGTAAATAAAACAAGTAATCCTTTGTAATACTATATCTATCTGATTAATTAAAGAGCACTTTTATAAATATCTATTTTAAAAACTCCGTCTATATTCTATCATTAACCAACATATTTCTTCAATACTTTACACCTTACAAAATATATACCGTTATTGTTGTTTTTATCAAAAACTACTAAAAAAAGCCTTTATAATTTATAAATGGTATGTTTTCTACATCATGTCCACGTATTTATAAGGACAAACCTCACCCATTTAACTTTATTAATCTAATGATAATATTTTTACTATAAAAACTCAATAGAAATTTTCTAAATCACCCTAAAATATGTGCATTTTAGCTAAAATGTACTAATTATTTACATTATCACAAGTAAGTTAATGCTACATGCTATTTACGTTTAAGCTGGAGAAAATATATTACTTTGCGCAATTATTCAACCAATATAATTTTGCCGTAGGCTGCAGTATTTATTTGCCTGCAACCTACGGCCATATCTTACTTCATCTCAATATTACCTCTTCAAATTTACCAGTTCCTGAAGCATTTCATCAGAGGTGGTAATTATTCTGCTGTTAGCCTGAAAACCCCTTTGTGTAACTATCATATCTGTAAATTCCTTAGATAAATCAACATTTGACATTTCCAGTGTACCGGGATTCATCATACCCACACCCTCAGAACCTGCCTTTAACCCTTTTTTGAAATCACCTGAGTTAGTTGTCGGTATAAATAAGTTGTCGCCTACCTTCTGCAAGCCTGCCGGGTTTTCAAAACTTGCAAGGGCTACCATTCCCAATGGCTGCTGCTGGCCGTTACTGTATATTCCGGTCAGTACCCCATCCGCTCCTATATTAAAGGTAACCAGATTACCCGTCGGATATCCGTCAATGTTAGTAGGTTTTGCGGAACTGTCTGCAGCATACATTGTAAGCTTTGTAAAATCAAGTGTTACCGGGAAATCGCTCGCCCCAACTGACGATGCAGGGCTAAATGTTACAGAAGGTGTATTGCCTGAACCTACTATGATTTTTCCTTCTGTATCAAATTGTATTGTACCTGTTGAACCTGATGTACTAGGTCCTGATCCGGTATCTATTGACCAATTCCAATTTGTAATTCCACCTGAACCACCGGTCGAACTAACTTTCCAAAATTTTACATTTACTTTATAATCATTTCCAAGAGAGTCATATATAGTCATAGGAACAGAAAATTGTGCATCTGCTACTGTAGCAGATGCTCCCAAAGCGGATGCTCCTGCGTTCAGATTACCTGCAAAAACTGCATTTGCTGTAGCTTTTGCAGCTATCATTCTTTTGTTTTTATTGTATTTATCTGAGTAAAGGTTTATAGGCTCTATTGTTTTTTCTGTATTATATTCATATGAGCCATCAGTATTTCTTGTATATTCCTGCCATCCAAGAACATTCATACCGTTACCGGTTACCAGATTACCAAGCTTATCTACACCAAAGTTACCTGCCCTAGTAAATCTGTATGTGTCGCCTGATCCGCCTTGTACTACAAAAAAGCCTTCACCTTCAATTGAAAGGTCGGTAGGGTTATCTGTCCTCTGCAAACTTCCTCTTGTTACTATAGTATCGACCGCACCTACACCGATACCGAGACCAACCTGCATCGGATTCTGACCACCCCTGCCTGTAGCCTGGTCTGGAGCTCCTGCACCCTTTAGGGTCTGGTTGAATACTTCTTGAAAGGTTACTCTACCTGATTTAAATCCAACTGTGTTAACATTGGCAACGTTATTACCTATGACATCCATTCTTGTCTGATGTGCTCTTAATCCTGACACACCAGAGAACATAGATCTCATCATAAAGATACGACCTCCTTCGTTTTCTATTCCTTCTGTCAGTCCGGAATAGGTAGCCTCCCGAAAGGGTCCGGCTACAGTCTTTTCTATGACTAATTAGTATATCGACATAATTTTACATAATCTTAATAGAATTCTCAGCTTCCTCAGCCGAATACTGCCCCATCAATATTGGTAAACACATTCTCTTTCAGTTCGTTGCTGTTTACTGCGGTAATAACTGTCCTATTCTTCACGTTTACAACAAATGCAATATTATCAACTACTACAAGAGATTCCTTAACCCCTTTTGCTTCTGCTTTGTCAACAGCACTTCCAATTTTCTCCTTCTGTACATCTGTCAGATTTATATTTCTTGCCTGCAGTCTCATCTCGGCGTGCTTGGAAAACTTAACACCTGGATTCTGACTCATTTTATCCTGGAGAATCTTTCCAAAATCTCCTGTATGCTGACTTGGCTTTTGTACTGCAGGAGTTAAAGGGGAATTTTGAATTCTACCTATATTGTTCATGAACTTATTGTTCACAACCATAAAAACTCCTCCCACATTTTATGTCCCGGACGGCTTAACATTTGTTATGCTGTCTACCGGAACATCAACCTGGTTAATAACTGCCTTTATTTTTCCTCCAACCGTTTCATAACTTCCCAACTTACCTTTAACCGTTACTTTTTGTCCGGTAACAGGATCTTTTATTACCAGTGATACTTCACCTGCACCATTTTTATGCTGTTCAAGGTAATTATTAATATAGCCCGGATCTGTTGATCTTGTTCCGTCTGCTATTTCCACTACCTCAGCATTTATACCGTCCATTACAGCATAATCTTCATATACACCGGCTTTTATTGAAGAAACTACTCCATTTACACCAACGATATTTTCCCGCTTCTGGTCATGTACACTTCCTGATGCATTGTAGCCTATAAGATTAGTATAAGTTGATATATTCGGTCTTTGAGTTCTGCTGATATTTGATACACTTGTCAAAGGTACCCCTAACTGATCAAGAGTAGCCTTTATCCTGCCTGAAGCATCTATTGTATAATCTTTCAGTACCCCGCTGACAGCAACCCTTTTATCAGTATTTCTGTCTACGATTTCTATTGTAACTACCTTGCCTTTATTCATTGCGAGATACTCTTTCATGTAATTTGAGTCAGCAGACGTTTCCCCTCCTGGAGTAATTATCTGGGATACATCAACATTTACACCGTCCATAACTGCATAATCTTCATAAACACCCTTTTGCAGCGACTTAATTATGCCGTTAACCATTACAATATCTCCCGTTTCAGGATCATATACAGCTCCCCCGGCTTCTGATCCAATCAGACTAGTGTGATTAGATAGATTTGATTCTGAAGCTCCATATCCTTCTGTAACGTCAGAAATCCGCTCAATCGGGATATCCTTGCCTTTTACTACTACATAGACCTTGCCATGATCAACCTTTACACTTGTTACATCGCCTTCTATAGGTTTGGATTCTTTTGTGACATCATCCACAAGACTAGCAGTTACACGTTTGCCTATCAGACTGAATGCTTGTGACTGTGACAAGCTGCTGTTCATATTCTGCATTTGCTCAAGAGAACTGAACTGAGCCATTTGTGCAACAAATTCCTTATCGTCTACAGGTTTCAAAGGATCCTGGTATCTCAGCTGAGTAACCAGGAGATTCAGAAAATCATCCTTCCCAAGCGTACCGGTATTTCGGTCACTGGTTTTCTTTGCACTGTCATCGATTATTTGTTGTATTGTTTTTTGGTTACCTACACTGTTTACTGCCACTTTAATACCCCCAAACGGATTATGCTGTCAGATTTATCTGACTGTCTGTCCATGCATAAGGATTTGTTTTTTGTACCTTTTCAAGATTGATTTCATTATTGACGTTTATACCGCCAGTAATACCGTTTCTTGAGCCATCATCTTTTCTTCCGGTTTCATACTGTCTCTCGCCGCCAAAACCCTTGTGCGAATCCTGACGTACAGATACACTGAACCCCTGTACTGCAAGGCCCTGTTTTTCCAGTGAATCTTTTAAAAGCTGCATGTTTGCCTCAAGTGCCTCTTTTACCTGCTGACTTTCCGCTACAAATTTGGCAACAACCATCCCTCTTTCAGTTACTACCTTCAAGGAGAGTTTCCCGAGGCTTTCTGGATTCAGGTCCATTACCATTTCAGACTTATCTCCGGTAAGTACAACCTTTGCCTTATGTACTACCTGTTCAATAATCTCACTCTTAGGTATGCTGCTGTCTTTAATTACCTTTGCAGCTTCATGTACATTAGACTTCTGGTTTTGTATTTCCGGGTGATTGTTTAACTGTACACTGTTCAAATTATCTGCTTTACTGCTTTCAATTATTGAACTTTTGGCTTCCGGGTTTCTTGTCATTGAAAATGCTTGGTTATCATCACCCTTAGCATTACCGGATTCATTTTTTGTTTCTTTCTCAGCCGCCTTATCACTCTTGCCTGGCTTTTCACTTAGATTTACAGGTAATTGCGTTTCTTCTGATTCGTCCTGCTTTGCACTGGAATCAGAAGTCTCCGGTAGGCTTTCGCTTCCAAGATTCTTAATAAATGAAGCTTTTATTTCCTCATTTATTTCCTGCTTGAATTCTATCGGATTGTTCTGAAGTTTAGTTGCCAGCTCCTCCAGTTTGGTTTTAAGCCTTGCCATTATAGCCTGGAACTCCTGTAAAGGCTTGTTATTATCTACTACTGTTAAGTCTACATTCTTAACTTCTATCCAGTTTTCCTTCTCCTCAAGTTCTTTTGCAGAAACTATGTTTTCTGCCTCATGGATTTTTTCGCTGCCTGTATCCTTTAATACCGTACTTGTTTCTTTTGCAGAATATTGTTCAAGTATGGTTCCAAGTGAGCCCGTTATCTCAGAAAGAACTCTTTTCTGCATGTCAGTAAAATTCGCTAATTCAGCAAGTTTATTTACTGCCGCTTCAATATCTTTTACATTTGTGAGTTCTTCAGGTTTTACATTTACGCTTTCAAGAATCTTTGTCAGTTCAATTGTCGTAACTCCCAGTATCTGTGCAAGGCTTTCCAAAACAGCATCCGATTTTGTTATCTCCTTTGGCTCTCCGGCTTTATCGTTATGCTCTACTTCCTCAGTTTTTGAAGTTCCAGAAGCTGCTTTGCTTTCTACTTTTTGCATTTTTGCTTCATGGTTAACAGCGCTATTAACTTCCCTAAAACTTCTGAACTGAGGCTTTTGATCCATATACGTTCCTTTGTCAGTATCATTACTATCTTTCCTTTTTGTTTCAGGTTTATTAATATTGCTATCTGTGCCGGTTACTTTAGAATATGGTCTGTTCAGCGTACCTTCCAGAATATCCTTAAACTGTGGAAATCCTGTCTTACCTGTGCTTTCCGGCTTCTTAAAATCGATTATCGTCTGCTGGGCATTTGAGACTTTTGACATGAAATCCACTGTATAGTTTTGCTTAAGCATCTTTTCACCCCCTTTCAACATTTTGTTGTTATTTTACATATGCAGTCTTGAGTTTTTCCGTTACCTTGGCTGCAAAATCTGGTTCCATTGCTGCCAACACTTCAGATGCAACTGCTTTTTTCATATTCTTAAGTGTTTCCACTATAAGACTCATTTTGGAATTTCCAAGTTCCTGGAAAATCTGTGCCGATGCAGATGGATCCATTGCTTCATATAGCTTTGCAAATTCTATAGCTTTTTGAGTTGCTTTTTCTTCTTTCATTACAGCTTCATATACTTTTGCTGCCGTTTCCTTGTCAACTGTTTCGAAATACTGCTTAAAACCTTCCTTATCACCTTTTGCAATAAGGTCATCTATTTTCTTCTTCAATTCATCAAGCTGTTTGCTTCTTTCCTCAATTTGCTTCTGCTTTTCTTCAGCATCCTTCCTGATCTTTTCACTCTCTGCCTTTATTTTCTCTTTCTCATCTTTTTGCTGCTGCAAATCTTTTACATTTTTATTTGCATCATCCAACTGTTTTTTTAGTTCATCACGCGTTTTCAACAATTCTCTATATTTCTTTCTGACCTCTTCTTCTGTCATAAATTTGTCATCGTCAGGATTCAGGGGCTTAGGCAGTGCAAGTTTCAATACTGGAATTTTTTGAATGTTCGGCCTGTATTTATCCGCAAGACCGTTTAAATTATTATGAATTACAATATAAAAAGCCCCTCCTAGTACCGCAGTCATTATAAGCGTTGCAACCAAAAACGCCAGTAATCCGAATACAAATCCGTTTGTTTTACCTTTCTGGTTTTCGCTTCCTTGCGGTGTGGGGCTTCCGGTATTCTTTTCCTTAGTCTTAGCCATCTTGTTCTCCTACCAAGATTTTATTATACTTATAGCTGGTTATTTCATCATTTATTTTTTGCTCTTCCCTGAGCTGTTCATTTAAGTATTCCTTATGTTTTTTTTCTCTAAGCTTTTCAAGCATTTCCTTTTCCTGTACAACCTTTATTAACTGTTCTCTATATCTATCGACAACATTTTGTGCATAGTTTATATTTTCTTTCTGAAGTTCTGCTTTTTCTTTTAAAAAAGAAATGTACGAACCGTATTCTTTTAGTTTTCCTACCATAATACCTTTACTGGACTCACCACATACTTTATTAATATATTCATCACGTTCATTTTCAATATTCCTGAGCCGCTCCTTTTCTCTTTCGAGCTTTTGGACAGCTTTACCCAATTCATTCTTTAAATTGTCTTCCATTTGTATTTTTACGTTTAACAAAGCTTGAAGCTTGAAAACAAACTTAGCCATAAGATTCTCCATACGAAATCATTGATTTAGCTTTTACCTGGTATAAATATTTCTAAATATTGTACATATGCTCATCTACCTTAATATTCTTCCAATCTCATCCATTACTTCTTCAAATGTATATTTATCATGAGTTCCCTGCTCTATAAAGCCTATTATGTTGTCTATTACTTCTATAGCGTAATCAATTTTTTCATTGCTCCCTTTTACATACGCACCTATATTGATCAGATCTTCCGCATCCCTGTATACAGCCATTATTTTTTTAACCTCGCCTGCAATCTTCTTATGATCGGGAGATATGATATCCGACATAACCCTGCTTATGCTTGCCAGAACATCTATAGCAGGGTATTGATTTTTATTTGCCAGCGCTCTTGATAATACTATATGTCCGTCAAGTATACCTCTGGCTGTATCTGTTACGGGTTCTGTCAAATCATCTCCATCCACCAGGACCGTATATAGTCCGGTTATTGACCCGTTTTGAGAGTTTCCTGAACGCTCCAGCAGCTTTGGCAGCAGTGCAAAAACTGATGGAGTATATCCTCTCGAAACAGGAGGCTCTCCAATCGCAAGTCCAATCTCCCTTTGTGCCATAGCAAAACGGGTCAGAGAGTCCATAAGAAGTAATACATCTTTTCCCTGATCTCTGAAATATTCTGCAACAGCCGTAGCTAGAAGTGCACCTTTGAGTCTGATCAGTGCAGGCTGATCGGAAGTAGCTACTATAACAACAGAACGCTCCAAGCCTTCTTCTTTTAAATCTTTTTCTAAAAATTCTCTCACTTCTCTGCCACGTTCTCCAATTAAAGCAATTACATTTATATCTGCTTTTGTATTTCTTGCAATCATACCCAGCAAGGTACTTTTTCCAACACCGCTACCTGCAAATATACCTATCCTCTGACCTTTCCCTACGGTCAAAAGTCCGTCTATTGTCTTAACCCCCAGTGGTAAAGGCTCAGATATCCTTTTTCTCGTAAGTGGATGAGGAGGTGTATTATTGACAGGGTAGTAGCCCTCTGTTTCCAAGTCTCCCTTATCATCAATCGGAGAACCCAATCCATCCAGTACTCTCCCAAGCAATTTCCTGCCAACACCTACTTTTAAAGAATCACCTGTTGCTACAACCGAGCTGCCAGGACCTATTCCACTCATGTCTCCCAGTGGCATTAATAAAACGCTGTTATCCCTGAATCCTACAACTTCTGCATTTATTACCTTCTTGCTCCTTACTGTGTGAAGCTGGCAGAGCTCACCTATATTGACTTCAGGTCCGATTGATTCAATAGTCAGACCAACAACCTTGGAAACTTTTCCTGTATACTCAATAAAATCAGACTGTTCCAGAATCTTTTTGTATTTATTGAAGTTAATACTGACCATACTATTTATCACTCCTGTACCTCTTAGCAAAGGGTGCTATTGCTATTTTTTCAAACACAAAATTATATAGAAAATGGAGAACATTTTTCATTTCTCCACACGTTAGTCCCGCTCTTTACTTTATTCTTCCTGTGTCTAATCTTCTTTCCCTACAGCCTGTCTGAAAGCCTCTTCTATCTTCTTCAGCTTGGTCTGAACACCTGCGTCTATGCTCCCAAAAGGTGTATCGATCAGACATCCGCCTTCCTTCAATGAAGCATCCTTTTTGATCTCAAGCTCACTCAATCCCCCAACCATTGACATCAGCCGATGCTTGTTTGAATCAATGTAATCGAAGTCTTCCGGAGAAACCCTAAGTATTACTCTTTCCCTGTTTGCGCATTTTTCAAAAGCCTGTTTTACCAGATATAGAATATCTTCTTTGTTAAATGCTATTTCTGCTCCTATTACATTCCGTGCTATATCAAGTATCATCTTTACAGCCTCTGATTCAATTCCAGCAAGAACTTCCTTATATTCTGCTTTTGCGTGCTCCTTTATAAATTCCGCTTCCTGCAGCAGATCTTCATACTGTCTTTTTGCTTCGTTTATTCCTTCCTCATAACCACGTTGTCTGGCCTCTTCCTCAACTGACAGTTTCAACTCACTTGCTTCCCTTTCAGCATCTTCAATGATTCTCATAGATTCAAACTGAGCTTCCTTCAGTATCAGCTCAGCTTTCTGCTGTGCATCATTGATTATACTTTCAATACTTGCTTCACTAAGCTCTTCTGCCGCATTCTCTTTTTCTTTTTCAAGCGGAGTTGTAGTGTTAACAGTCTGTAAGTTCTGAAAATTCATTGGATTACGAATTTGAAAAGGTATGCCTACATTAACCTGATAGTTTTTATAGACCTTATTAGACAATTATCTCATCTCCTCCACCCCTGGAGATTACAATTTCTCCGGCATCTTCAAGCTTACGTATAACGTTAACGATTTTCTGCTGTGCTTCCTCAACATCCTTTAGTCTGACAGGACCAAGGAAATCCATATCCTCCTTTATCATTTCCGCTAAACGCTTAGACATATTGGAGAAAATGAGCTTCTGTACCTCCTCAGTGGAGCCTTTAAGCGCAATAGCAAGCTGGTGATTTTCCACATCCCTGAGAAATCTCTGGATTGAACGGTTGTCCAATGAAAGAATATCTTCAAATACAAACATTCTTTTCTTAATTTCTTCTGCCAGATCTGTATCTTCGATTTCCAGCGTTTCCATAATATACTTTTCTGTACCTCTGTCAACACTGTTCAGAATGTCAACTATTGCTTGCACACCGCCAGCAGCTGTATAGTCCTCTGTAACCAGTGATGAAAGCTTCTTTTCCAAAACTCTTTCTACTTCTTTAATAACTTCAGGCGAAGTTCTGTCCATAGTAGCAATTCTTCTTGCAACATCCGCCTGTTTATCCTGGGGTAAAGCCGATAACACTGTTGAAGCTTGCTGTGGTTTTAGGTATGCAAGTATAAGTGCTATGGTTTGCGGATGCTCATTCTGTATAAAGTTCAATAACTGTGAAGGGTCTGTTTTTCTTATGAAATCAAAAGGTCTTACCTGTAAAGAAACAGTAAGCTTGTTTATGACATCCAGAGCTTTTTGTGTTCCCAATGCTTTTTCAAGTATATCCTTTGCATAGCCTATACCGCCTTCTGCAATATATTCCTGAGCAAGACATATCTGATAAAATTCATCCAATACTTTTTCCTTTTCTTCGGGAGTAACTGTACGGATGTTTGCTATTTCCAATGTTAATTGTTCAATCTCTTCCTCTTTTAAATGCTTAAATATCTCCGCAGACTTTTCCGGCCCCAGGGATATCAGAAGCATTGCCGCTTTTTCCTTACCTGTACGGTCGGATTTTGCAAGAGTAGCACGTGCCACAAACCACACCCCCAAATATATCAGTAACAAGAAGATAATCTAACCCCTGCTGAATGTATATAATTACCATACCTGTCATGTTAATTGGTATATAAATATTCAACCACTTTACATAAATTCAGTAGTACAAGCTTTTTGTTTTACATTTTTAGTCTACATTTTTACAGATTGTATTACCAGTATAACATTTTTCCAGCTAATCATCTAAAATAGCCTATAGCTGTTGTAACCTTTACTTTATTAGTTTTTAGCCATCCCATTCGTCTGATAGCCAGTTTCTCAATAAAGAAGCAACTGCTTCCGGTTTTTGTTTTACAAATTTCTCTATTTGCTTCTTAACTTCAGATCTTTCTTCTATATCAATTTCAGGTATCGGTTCCCCTGCATGTTCAGGTACAATAAACCTAGGTCCTCCTGCCGATGCAAGAGCGGGCTCCAGTGCAGGTTCTTCCTCTTTCTTCTTTCTCTTGGGAAGAGCAGCAATCATTAATCCTATAGCAAGGATAACTATCAGAGCAAATAAACCGTAAGTGTTGAATATATCTTTTATTCTGTCTGAAATCTGAGTCTGAACCTCTTCAGGAGGTGCAATCTTGAATTTATTTATCGCTATATTGGCTACCGGTATGCTTGTAGCCCTGCTTACCATCTGCTTGATTGTTTCTATCTCTTCTGTCGTTACATCCTTTGCTTTTATTCCATACTTAACATTTACAGCAATAGAAGACTGATCGGAAACTATATCGCCAACAGAGCTTTCCAGTTCAGTCAGAGTTTCATTGAATTCATTATTGACTATTTCCCTTGTTTCCTTATATGAGGAGTTATCTCCATTTGTTTCTATCTGATAAGAAGGAGAACTTCCCGTTCCCGGATTGCTTCCCACTCCTGGTGCCCCACCCGTTGCACTTCCATTTTTCAATTCTATTTTGGTTGTTTCGCTGCTTCTTACAGCCGGTCCGTCTGCTGTTGGGTTTTCAAATCTCTTTGATTGTGTTTTTTGTTTATTGAAGTTCAATTTTGGATTTGCAACAACCGCCATATCATCAAAACTTTCAAACTGCCCTTCAAAAAGCTTTTTGACTTTCCGTTCCAGCTCGGTCGCCCATTTGAGAGTCATTTCGTACTGGTCATTCACTTTGTCTATTGAATCATCACCTGCATCACTTGTAAGCTGTTTCATGTTATTATCGACTACTGTAATGTTTTTGGGATCAAGTTTTTCTACACTCTTTGAAATCCACATGACAATAGCGTTGACCTGATCTTTATTCAGCTTTACTCTTGGTTTTATCCAGATAGCAGCTTTTGCTTCTTCCGCTTTCTCGTCATCAAGGAGCAGTACCGATTCTTCCGGAATTGTAAGAGTAACTGTAGCATCTTCAATGTAATCAAACATTTTAAGCTTTGCAGCCAATAATCTTTCCTGGGTATTTTTATCGAATTTTCTTTTATCACTTTCTGTAGTACTGAGTTTTATATTATTTACATAACTCTCATTAAAAATTGCATCAATGGATTTAGGATATCCTTTTTCGACGAGTAACTGCTCTGCCTTGCTTTTTGATCTGGAATCTATAAGAATGTTATTATTATCAGGCTTGTATTTGATATTGCCTTCACTTAATATTGCTGTAATCTCCGAAAGTTCTTTTTGGTCATTCAAACCACTGCTAAACAAAGGTACATATGTTGTCCTGGTAGCGATAAACATCCCTACTGCTACCGCAACAACCAGTATACCTGCAATTATGTACACTCTTATTTTTTGTGATTTATCAAGATTCTTCCAAAAATCCACAACCCGCTGCTGCAGTCTTGTAAGCACCTCAGGCATTAATTTCACCACCCTGTTTGAAGGTTATTTATCATTAGTATAGTTATCCCGGACATAATCAGCTCTAAATCTGTATTCTCATTATTTCGTTGTATGCATCAAGTATTTTATTCCGTATTTGCATAGTAAATTGTAATGCTACGTCAGCTTTTTCTCCGGCAATCAAAACTTCATGAATATTATCAGTTCTTCCCGAAGCAAAATCATTTGTCAACTTTTCCGCTCCCAATTGCATATCACTCACTTTATCGAGAGCATTCTTCAGATAATCTCCAAAGTTTACTTTACTGCTATCATCTTCCGCTATACTATTTAGTCCTGAACTTGAAGGAGTAAATAAATTTATCCCACCTATTTTATTTATAGCCATATTTTCCTCCTAAAAATCAGCGTCCTATTTCCAGTGCCTTCATAGCCATGCTTTTGGTAGTATTTATTGATGTTACATTTGCCTCGTAGGCTCTTGTTGCAGATATCATGTTCACCATTTCCGTAACAATATCTATATTAGGCATTTCTACATATCCGTCTTCATTAGCATCAGGATGCCCCGGATCATACACTTTTTTAAACGGTGTCTGATCTTCTACTATCCTTGCAACTCTTACACCCTTACCTTCGAAATAACGTTTGCTGTTTTCTGTCAGATAGTGCGAAAAGGGAGTACCTGAGGCGTTTCTCTCTTCAAATATTACTTCACGGCGCCTGTAAGGCGTACCGTTTTCAGTTCTTGTAGTATTTGCATTGGCGATGTTCTGTGATATAGTGTCCATTCTCAGTCTCTGAGCTGTAAGTGCTGAGGAACCAATATCAAGTGAAGAAAAGTAACCCATTTACATTATCTCCCCTCTTTAATTACAGATTTTATTTTTCTAAAATATCCGTTCAGACTCTGAACTAAAGTGTTGTATTGAATAGTGTTTTTTGCCATAGCAGCCATTTCATTTTCTATATCAACATTGTTACCGTCCAAACGGTAGTTCGTGGAATTATTTTGCTCAATAATCCGTGGAGTAACATTATCTATTTTCGTTCCACCGATAGGAATATGTTTTTTATCTGTTATTTTTCCCTTAATGCCGCTATCCATCGCATTACTGAGAAATTCTTCAAATGCTACAATCTTTCTCTTGTATCCGGGCGTATCGACATTTGCGATATTATCAGATATAGCTTCATTCCTGAGTAATGCCGCATTTAATGCCTTTTCTCTCGTTTTTGCGCCACTGAATATTTTTTCCAGCATCGGGTATACCCCCTAAAATCTACATTTGACAGATATTTTCATTATTCAGACTATTTGCTTCTACTTCATAAACACAACTATACTTAATATATATTTCGACAGATTATCATTGTTTCCTTTATACTTTAACAAATTTAATCTGTTAATTTACTCCATAAAATCTGCATTAATTCTCCTGTAGATACCGGAATACCTGTATACCGGTGATTGAATGCAAGCCTGCCCGTGTTTTGGTGTATTGACTATGCTTAATACTTTCTTATTTTCTGTTCATAAAACGCCATTATTAAAAACTATATTAACATATTTTGTCTGAAAATACAACAATATAGGGTATTATAAATACTAAAACTATCAATATGTTGTATTGATAGTTTTAGCTAAACATAAATAAATTTTAATGACGCATTGTCTTTAAGCCTAAAAAGTGCTTTATTTCACATTTTGGGTAAGAGTTTTGTAAGCCCTCAGTACTCTATATCCTGTCTGCAATTTCTTTTATTATTCCAATAGCTCTTTGCGAGATTTCAAAGTTCTTTTTCCTCTTGTCCCTGATTCTTACATCCAATCCCTGCATAATTCCGAAATTTATATTCATAGGCTGGAAATTCTTGATACTGCTGTCAGATATGTAATTACTCAAGCCACCTGTTGCAGTCGTATTCGGGAAAATTATTTCAGCCTTGTCCAGAAACTTCATCGCCGCATTAATGCCGGCTACCAGACCTGAGGAGGTTGATTCGACATATCCTTCAACTCCTGTTATCTGTCCAGCAAAATACAACCCTTCCTTATTCTTGAACCTATAAGTAGAATCAAGAAGCTTGGGTGAGTTAATATATGTATTTCTATGCATGACCCCATATCTTACATACTCGGCATTTTCAAGCCCAGGAATCAAACTGAATACTCTCTTTTGTTCCGGCCATTTTAAATGTGTTTGGAAGCCGACTATATTATAAAGTGTCCCCTCACTGTTATCCTGTCTAAGCTGCACTACCGCATAAGCTTCCTTGCCTGTGGATGGATCCGTCAATCCTACAGGTTTTAGCGGTCCGAACCGCAATGTGTCCTTGCCCCTCTTAGCCATACTTTCAACAGGCATACATCCTTCAAAGACCATATTTTTTTCAAAACCCTTCACTTCTGCTTCTTCTGCATTCACCAGTTCATTCCAAAACAACTCGTATTCTTCCTTTGTCATGGAACAATTTATATAATCCTCTGTGCCCCTTCCATACCTGGCAGCTTTATACGCTTTGTTCATATCTATGGAATCATATGTAACAATTGGTGCTGCTGCATCAAAAAAATACATGTACTCCTCTCCAGTAAGTCCGCTTATTACCCCTGACATACAGTCGGATGTCAATGGTCCTGTCGCGATTATCGTAATTGCATCCTCCGGAATATTGCATACCTCTTCGCTAATGATAGATATATTTTCATTATTCTTTATTTGGTCCGTTACCATTTTCGAAAAGCCTTCCCTGTCTACTGCCAATGCCCCGCCAGCCGGCACCCTTGTTGCATCCGCGCACTTCATAATCAGGGAATCAAGTATCCGAAGTTCTTCTTTAAGCAGGCCTACTGCATTTTCAATCTGGTCTGATCGCAGAGAATTACTGCACACCAGTTCAGCAAAGGTCTTCAGATGATGCGCAGGAGTAAACATTTTCGGCTTCATTTCATACAATCTTACTTTTATGCCTCTCCTGGCTATTTGCCATGCAGCCTCACATCCCGCCAGCCCTGCTCCGATTACATTTATATATTCAGTCATATTCACTCCTCTTTCGTACTAACTGTTCAAAAGGCGGACACACTGGTCCGCCCCCACAAAAATATTAATATAAAAGGCCTTTAAACTTCCTACTCTTGTTTTACAAAATCACAACCTTCGTTACTGCATTTCAGATTTGCCTTTTTCCCCGAAAATTTCTTCAGAAGGAAGTTTCCACACTTAGGACAATTCTCATTAACCGGTTTATCCCATGTCATAAAAGTACATTTAGGATTGTTTTCGCATCCGAAATATTTTTTCCCTCTTTTTGATTTCTTAACAAGTATCTTTCCCTCACATTTAGGGCAGTTTACCCCTGCTTCTTCGAGTATCGGTCTTGCATTCCTGCACTCTGGAAATCCGGGACATGCAAGAAACTTACCGAATCTTCCATGCTTTATGACCATATTTCTTCCACACTTTTCACAAACAATATCTGTAACTTCATCCTGAATTGTTACATGTCCGATCTGGTCGTCTGCTTTCTTCAGCTCATCAATAAACTGGGTATAAAAATCCTTCATTATTTCTACCCATTTTTTATCTCCTTCTTCGACATCATCCAGCTTCTTTTCCATTTGAGCTGTAAACTGTACATCTACAATATCTTTGAAATGGTTTTTCATTATATCAGTCACAATCTTGCCAAGTTCTGTAGGTATCAGCAGCTTTTTTTCTTTTTCTACATATCCTCTTGCCAGGATGGTAGTAATAGTTGGTGCATAAGTACTTGGACGACCTATCCCCTTCTCTTCAAGAGCCTTAACCAATGTTGCTTCTGTATATCTTTGAGGCGGTTGGGTAAAGTGTTGCTTCGGTTCCAGTTTCTTGAGGTCTACATTTTCTCCCTCTTTCAAATCCGGAATACTGACTTCGTCATCTTCCACTTCTTCATCCCTGCCTTCAATGTATAGCACCATATACCCGGCAAATCTTACTTTGGAACCATTTGACCTAAAGATATACTTATTTGCAGTAATATCTACAGATAAAGTATCATAAACCGCTGACGCCATCTGACTTGCAACAAATCTTTCCCATATTAGCTTATAAAGTTTGTATTGATCATTTGTCAAGGATTCTTTTATGGAATCAGGGTCCATGTTAATATGAGTCGGTCTGATCGCTTCATGGGCATCCTGTGATGCAGACTTGTTTTTATAGTTCCTTATTTCTTCAGGTATATATTTCTCTCCATATTTGCTTTTAATATACTCGCGCGTTTCCTGCTGGGCTTCATTAGAAATCCTCAATGAATCCGTACGTATATATGTTACCAAACCCACTGCTCCGACATTTTTAACGTCTATACCTTCGTACAGTTGTTGAGCTACCATCATAGTCTTTTTTGTAGTATACCCCAGCTTTCTTGATGCTTCCTGCTGTAGAGTACTTGTAGTAAAAGGCGGTGATGGAGCTTTTTTCTTTTCCCCGGTCTTAACTTTTTTTATGGTATAAATGCTTCCTTCAAGTTCCTTTAATATTTTATTTACCTGTTCTTCGTTCTTAAGTTCGATTTTTTCATTTTCAAGTCCGTAAAATTTTGCCTCAAAAGCAGACTTTTGGCTTTTCTTTGAAAGCTTTGCTATTAAACTCCAATATTCCTCAGGCACAAATTTTTCTATTTCTTCCTCCCTGTCACAAATCAACCTTGTAGCCACAGATTGGACTCTTCCTGCACTTAAGCCTTTCCTAACCTTTCTCCAGAGAATGGGGCTTATTTTGTAACCGACTATTCTGTCCAGCACCCTTCTGGCCTGCTGTGCATCAACAAGATCCATATCAATTTGTCTGGGAGATTTTATTGCATTTTTAACTGCATTTTTTGTAATTTCATTAAACGTAATTCTGCATTTTGCATTTTCATCTATGTTTAGAAGATTTGCCAGATGCCATGATATAGCTTCGCCTTCACGGTCAGGGTCGGTTGCAAGAAAAACTTTTTGTGCGTTTTTTGCTTCCTTTTTCAGCTTGCTTAATAGATCGCCTTTTCCTCTTATGGTAATATATTTAGGTTCAAAGTCTTTTTCTACATCAACTCCAATCTGACTTTTAGGTAAATCCCTAATATGCCCCATTGAAGCTTCGATCTTATATCCTTTTCCCAAAAACTTGCCTATAGTCTTAGCTTTAGCCGGAGACTCGACAATTACCAAATACTCTGCCATCTGATTCCTCCAAAAATTCAGCAGGCATGCCCATTTATTATAAGGTGCTTGACCTACTGCCTAATAATCTTTACTGTGCCAGAGGCACATAAATATATTAACACATTTTTTTATAAAGTCTATAGCTAACATTTTTTGCACATAAATATTTTAGTTTTCTAGCATATACCTATATTAAGCTTCTCAGTTTATATACTTTTCCCGGAAATTGTTCAATTATTCCCTTGAGTTCCATCATTACCAGTAAAGAGTTAACTGTCTGAATGCTAAACCCGGTTTTATGAGCAATTATATCAATATGTAAGGCTTCATTTTCAATTGTTTTGACAATCCCAAGTTCTTCACTGCTCAAAGCACCAAGCCGTATATCAACATTGTCCATCATGTTTTTTGATGGTCTGCTTTCACCTTTTACTATCATCATATTCAGTTCTTCTAAAATATCCTCAATACATGTGACAATTTTTGCTCCTTCCCTGATTAATCCGTTTGTTCCTCTGCTATTATGGCTTGTAATATTTCCCGGAACTGCGAATACTTCTCTTCCCTGCTCCAGAGCAAAGTCCGCTGTTATCAGCGAACCGCTTTTTTCTCCTGCCTCTATTACAACAACTCCCAGAGACATTCCGCTTATAATTCTGTTTCGCGCCGGGAAGTATGCCGGAAAGGGTTTTTCTCCGGGCAAATACTCGGATATTACAGCGCCACGATGGATTATTTCTTCCATAAGCTTCTTGTTTTCTATGGGATATGCGATATCAACCCCACAACCAAGAACCGCTATCGTGTTCCCCCCTGCCTTTAGGGCACCGGTGTGGGCATACGTATCCACTCCGCGAGCCATTCCGCTTATCACCGTTATTCCGCATCTGGATAGTTCATATGAAAGCGTGGCAGCCATTTCCAAACCATAGTTGCTTGCCTTTCTGGAACCAACAACTGCAACAGTTTTATCATTATTGATATTATTACCTTTCATATATATTACTAAAGGGGGGTCATGTATGTTTTTTAAATGTTCAGGATAGGACAAGCTTTTATATGAAATTACCTGTATACCATTTTTCTCGATTTTTTCCATATGTGATTCAATTTCGTCCCTGTGCTTTGAATCCATAAGCATTTTGACAGTGGAGATATCCATATGAAGCTCTCTTATGAGATCTCTTTCAGACATTTCCCATAAAGTTTTTGGGCTTCCGAAATGTTCAATTAACTGAATACGCTTTTTATAACGCATTCTTGGTATGATACTTAACCATACCCAGTATTTTATATCACTTTCCTGCATTCTAACCTCACTGTAAATTAACCAAATTATTGATTCACTTCAAAACATCACAAATATCCAAAACAACTTTTTATATTTTCTAAAACAGTTTACCGATCATATCTCCAAAAATAAAACCTATTAATCCGCTAACCAAAGTACCCACAATATATATACACGCATTTAGCATTTTTTTATTCGATATAAAGTTAAATCCTTCATACATAAATGTAGAAAAAGTAGTATATGCTCCCAAAAAACCGTCTGCAAGCAGCAAATATGCATTCCTTGTAATATCCAGGCTATTTACTACCCCTAAAAGTACAGCTCCCGAGATATTAACTAAATACGTAGAAAAAGGGAACCCCCCAAAATTCCTGTTTACCATTTTTTTACCGATAATAAATCTCACAAGACCACCCATCATTCCACCAAACCCCACAAACAGGTACTCCATCTGTTACACCCCGTCTTTTTTCTTACTTTCTTCCCTCATCTGCATTTTGATATCATTTTTTTTTTTTAAAGTCATTGCAAGCAACACTTGTGCTGATGTCATGCCGGCATAAACTGCTAACAACCCAAGTGCAATTGAAAGTACCGTATATAAAAATAATTCTGCATATCGGAAGCTATCGAGTAACGTAATGAATTCCTTACAAAGAGTAGAGAAAGTAGTATAAGCACCAAGGAAACCTATTGCCACACCCTGTCTCACTTCATCCCCAAGTTTAATCACATCCAGTGACAGTGCAAGAAAAAAGGCAAGTGCAAATGCTCCGGTAACATTAACTGTTAATGTATTGACCGGAAATTCACCTTTATAGTTGAAAAATTGAATATTTTTTAGTGCAAACCGGCATATTGCTCCCAAAAATCCGCCTATAGCCACAAACAGATATGATTTCATTAATTAGTTCTCCCAAATCCTAAACTACAAGTAAACCAAGATTTCTTTAAAGCATGAATGACTATATATGATCGATTATTCTTTATTATTAGGCATAATTTATTGTCCATTCATTTTAACATACTGAATTCCTGTTATCTACTAAATAACATATTACACATTCCAGAACTTTCTGTCCAGACTCCGGTACTGAATCGCTTCGGCCAGATGTTCCGGTTTGATATGTTCACTTCCTTCCATATCTGCTATTGTTCTTGAAACCTTAAGTATTCTGTTATGCGCTCTTGCACTTAAGCCTAATTTTTCAAAAGCATTTTGCAATAGCCCCTTTCCGCTTTCATCAAGCTTACAGAATCTGTTAATCAGAGCAGGTTGAAGCTGGGAATTAGAGTATATTTTCATTCCTTTATACCTATCAAGTTGAATTTTTCTTGCTCTATTTACCCGCTCTCTTATTGCTGCAGATTTTTCTTCCTCTTTCACACTGTCCAGGTCACTATACTTCACTGAAGCTACTTCTATATGAATATCCAACCTATCCAGCAGCGGACCTGAGAGGCGGCCAAGATACTGCTGTATCTGTCTTGGAGTACAAGTACATTGCTTGGATTGATCAAGGAAATTGCCACATTTACATGGATTTGCGGCAGCTATCACGGTAGTTTTTGATGGATAGCTCAGGCTCGCATTCACTCTTGAAATAGTAACAATCCCATCTTCCAAAGGCTGCCTTAGTACTTCCAGAGCGTCTTTACTAAACTCCGGTACCTCGTCAAGAAAGAGAACTCCATAGTGAGCAAGGCTTATCTCACCAGGTTTCGGATATTTCCCACCACCTATCAAACTGACTGCTGATATAGTATGATGAGGACTTCTAAATGGTCTGGAAGTTATAAGGGAAGTCTTTGGAGGAAGAACACCTGCAATGCTATAGATTTTTGTAACCTCCAACGCTTCTTCAAAAGTCATTGAAGGAAGTATGGTAGGAAGCCTTTTGGCAATCATAGTCTTGCCTGCTCCCGGTGAGCCTATCATCAGACAATTGTGTGCTCCTGATGCAGCAACTTCCAAAGCCCGCTTTACATTTTCCTGTCCTTTTACATCTGCAAAATCCAGACTATGTTCCGTATTATTACTGAACAATCCATCTATATCAATACCATACTTTGGGACTTGCTTTTCACCACTTAAGTGGCTAAATACCTCGGAAAGGTTTTTTACTGGAAGTACGTTCAATCCCTTTACAACTGCAGCTTCATCCGCATTAGCTGCCGGGAGTATCATGTTTTCAATACCTGATTGCAACGCACAAATAGCCATCGGCAGCACACCTGCAACAGGCCTGACTTCCCCGTCCAGCGCAAGTTCACCGACCATCATACAGGCTTTGATATCATTATTCTCCAGTTGTCCAGTTGCTGCGAGTATACCTATAGCAATTGGTAGATCAAATGCAGACCCTTCTTTTTTCATGTTTGCGGGAGCCAGGTTTACAGTTATCTTTCTTACAGGAAATTCTAAACCTGTGTTCTTAATAGCTGCTCTTACACGCTCCTTCGATTCCTTTACAGCAGTATCCGCCAAGCCTACAATCTCAAATCCCGGTATACCGCTGCTTATGTCAGTTTCAACTTCAATAATATAGCCATCAATTCCAACCAATCCGCAGCTATTTACTCTGGAAATCATATTTTTGACCTCACTTATGGATATTTTTCAATCTCTTTCTACATAATACTACATTATTTTCCAGTTGTATATAGGGATTTGTGTCATTTTTTGTTTATTATGTTTAAGTCATACATATTTTGAACATTACTATATATGAAAAAGACTATTGTCTCTACAGGCAATAGTCTTTTTCATATATAGTCAGTTTAATTGTTATAATACTCTCTTAATTTTTGTAAATTCTTCTTCAATATTTTGTTTTGCTGCTCCATAGCATTTACATATAAGGGTTTTGCCTCACCATAGGAACTGCACTCTTTTGTAGAACGGTCTACTTCCGCCTTTATAAGATAAAAATCTATTTCAATCAGATTCTTTAACAGTGAATTGTAAATCGGCGATCCCATTACCAGTTCCATAAGTTTGTTCAGTTGAGCAACAGCCCTGTCAAAAGCCTTTTTATCCTTTGCAGGATGATAGATTTCTCTTTTTATCAGATCAGTTATTCTAGCCTGATCTTTGGTGTAAGCCTCAAGCCTTTCAATTTCCAAGCAGACAGTTTTCTCATATTCCTTCAGCTTTTCTAGTAAACTGCTATCAAACCTGCTGTCCGAAAACTGTGTCTTTATATTTTCTAAAACAGGCTGTTCACGAAAGCTGTACCCGCAAATAACTTTTGAAAGTTCATCATTTCTGGCATGTTCTATATTCAGTCCGCCTTCAGTTGCGTTGATTATTTCCACTTTTTCTTTTACCTTTTCAAAATATCCTTCAAACCAGTTTTTCATTGTAACAAAATCACTTCTTGTAAGTATTTCTTTCCCGTAAATATCCTTAGAAGTACTATACCCCTGCTTCATTAACTCCTCTTTGTTTTTTAAAACCGGATCAGCTTCATCGCCTGCGTACAACTTTTCATTGGTAAAGGCCAGGTCTTGTCCAACAAGGATTATTGGGTTACACCCCATCTTATACAGTAAATCAAAACAGGTATTTGATACAGAAGGCCCGCTAATGAACATATTTGCTTTTACTCCTGTAATTTTTAGGAAATTGTCAGTATATATGTCTGCAGAGTAGTTCATCAGAAGCTTTGGGCCTGCATAGCTGTCTAATGATCCTTCCGCAATCTGATTTGAGTAAATAAAACAAATTTCCTTTGATTTTACCTGTCTGTGTATCTCTGCTTCACTTTCTGTCGCATCTATTCCTACCATAAAATGAGGCACTATACCTTTGTTTTCAAGAATGTTTACTGAGGTTCCGGCTGCCATAATTACACATTTATCTCTTAAATCCTTCAGTAAGTGAATATTTTTCTCAAGTGATGGACCTGCCGATACCAGAATTCCCGGTACCCCTGTAAATTTTCCAATTAGCTCCGCTGCATTTGCAGCGCCATATATCTTCTTCAGATTCTTAATATTATTATGCACCCAGAGTCCGCCATAAAACCTTTTTGTTGCAATATCAACATTAAAGTTTTCAACCTGCTTTACGAATCTACTTCTCAGTTCATCCCACTGCTGCCAGAAGATATCACCATATACTTCAAGAGGCTGGCATTGTATCCCGCCTTTTTCCGTATCCCAGAACATCACATTTAGTCTCTGCAATATGGTATCCATACTGTCATCAACATAAATCTCAGTCTTTTCGATAATAGACTCCATGTTCCTGACTTTTATTATCTGACAAAAAAGTTCTATATTAGGTTCAACCAGTATGACTTTTCTGTTTTTAAAGCTGGCAAGCAAAACTTCAATATGATAGCCAAAACCCAAACCAAAAACTATATCGGCCTTATTGGAAGGATCAATGTATTTATCAATCCAGCTGTAAGCTTGATTTATAGGATCATTGTGGTCGCATATCAAATATTCGTTACCATCACTTATAACAAGCATATTGATAATGATATCTCCATGATTTGCCAGCAGTATCCGCTCTATTTTACTGTTTAAAGGTTTATAGTGTCCGTTCAGATAAGCGTTTATCTTATTGAAAACAAATGGTTGATGCTTTTCCAGAAGTTTCATGTTTCTTTCAAATACAATAGACATTTTATCTCCATGCTCCTGTAATTTATTTACTTTAATGGCTAAATCTTTGAAGTTTAGCTTCCTATACTCAAACTTAATTTATTGTTTACTCACAATATTATCAAATACTTATTATTGTTACAACAAAAAAACGGAGGAGCACTCCGTTTTTGTTGTTGCCTTCAATATATCAATAGTCTTTGCCTGCTTTGATTTATTTATTTTTAAGCAGCTTCCTCAATTCATCCATAAATGTGTTTATGTCCTTAAACTGCCTGTATACCGATGCAAATCTTACATATGCAACTTCATCCATGTCTTTAAGGCGAGCCATAACCATTTCTCCGATTTCCTGAGAAGTGATCTCCCTCTGAAGTGTGTTATAAGCCTGGCTCTCAATTTCATCAACAAGCTTTTCCAAGTCATTTGCAGATACAGGCCTTTTTTCACAAGCCCGCAGCAATCCATTTAGCAGTTTTTCCCTGTCAAAGCTTTGTCTGGTCTTATCTTTTTTGATTACCATCAGAGGTAAACTTTCAACTTTCTCATAAGTAGTAAACCTTTTTACACATTTCGAACATTCTCTTCTTCTTCTTATAGCAGAACCTTCATCTGTAGGTCTGGAATCTATGACCTTATCCTCAACATAACCGCAATACGGACACTTCATTTGCAGCCTCCCATTTCCCCCACACTAAACGTGGATTTCTTCTTTTGTATATATTTCATTTATCGGTATATTTTAAATATACTTTACATTTTCTATCTTTTTAGTCAAAATACTTACGCATAAAGCGTTCATCCATATCAACAAGGATTATGTCTTCACCTATTTTTTTTATACTCTCCCAAGGAATAACAATTTCACTATCCTTGCCAATAATACCAAAAAGTCTTCCTGAACCAGGTAAGATAATAGCATCTAGTTTCCCGTCGTCCATATTTACATCAACATCACTTACAAATCCTAATCTCCTGCCATCAGAAACATTAATTACTTCTTTCTGTCTGAATTCCGAAGTACGGCACATAACTAACACATCCTTAAGGTAGACAATGAGCTAGAGCCAATAGATATATCCTATCAAAACTATTATATTCCATTGCCTGCTATCTTTTCTACTAATATATGCCAACTTTTTATTTATATGAAAAAAAACACCCAGAGGTGTTTTCTTTTCGTTTTCTATTGTCCACAGCCGTAATAAAGTCACTTTCATATATATTTTCTCATATGCATCAACGCTGTCTTTTCCAATCTGGAAACCTGAGCCTGTGATATCCCGATTTCCTCAGCAACTTCCATTTGTGTCCTGCCCTCAAAAAAACGTAGATTTAGTATAAGTTTTTCTCTGTCATTAAGCCTTCTCATAGCTTCCTTTAAGGATATACCTTCGAGCCAGTTTTCATCAATATTCTTTTCATCACTTACCTGATCCATAACATAAATCGCATCTCCACCGTCGTGGTAAACTGATTCGAATAATGATATCGGATCCTGTATAGCATCCAGTGCAAAAACTACATCTTCTTTGGGAATGCTTAATTCCTTGGCTATATCAGTTATTGTAGGTTCCTTGGCATTTTTGTTTGTTAGCTTCTCTTTTGCTTGTAACGCTTTATATGCTATATCTCTTAATGACCTGCTGACTCTTATGGAGTTGTTATCTCTCAAATACCGCCTTATTTCTCCGATAATCATAGGAACAGCATATGTAGAAAATTTTACATTTTGCGTAACGTCAAAATTATCTATTGCTTTTATCAATCCTATGCACCCTACCTGAAACAAATCATCTACATATTCCCCTCTGTTATTAAACCTTTGTATAACGCTTAATACCAGCCTTAAATTACCCCTGATAAATTCCTCTCTTGCCGTGGTATCACCTTTATGCATTCTTTCAAACAACTCTTTTTTTTGTTCATTTGTTAATACTGGTAATTTAGAAGTGTTTACTCCGCATATTTCTACTTTGTTGACTAGCATATATTAACCTCCCGGCAATTAATTTTGGTCAATATCATTATTGCCACGGAGGTCATTTTTATACTGAAAAAAACATAAAAAAAATTTTACCCTACACCTTGACAACCCGCATATCATCTGAAACGCAGGGTTTTTCCACATTCATGAAAAAGCGTGCGCCAAACGGTTTTTTCTCTTTTTTATTAGCAAAAAAACTACTGCTATTATTAGCAAAAGCTTACTCTTTTATTGATTCTGCTAAATAAGTCTGTTGATTTCTTTTTTTAGTCTGCTGATAATTCTCTTTTCAAGTCTGGAGATATATGATTGTGAAATACCCAGCATGTCAGCTACTTCTTTCTGGGTCCTCTCCACTCCATTAACAAGTCCGAACCTGAGCTCCATAATTTTCTTCTCTCTCAGTGAGAGTTTTTTCATCGCAACGCCTAACAATTCCTTGTCTACTTCATCTTCAATACTTCTGTATATCAGATCATTTTCTGTCCCCAGTATATCCGATAAAAGAAGTTCATTTCCATCCCAATCGATATTTAGAGGTTCATCTATAGATATTTCTGTTTTTATCCTGTTATTTCTTCTTAAATACATGAGTATTTCATTTTCTATACATCTTGAGGCATATGTTGCAAGTTTGATATTTTTAGTAGGGTTGAAAGTGTTTATTGCCTTTATCAGCCCAATAGTGCCTATTGAAATAAGATCTTCTACTCCAACCCCTGTATTTTCAAACTTCCTGGCAATATACACCACTAACCTGAGATTTCTTTCAATAAGTATGGTCTTTACTCCAAAATCACTTTTTTCAAGCTTATTTAAGAGGTAAATCTCCTCATCATTGCTAAGTGGAGGCGGAAGGGCTTCACTCCCCCCGATATAATGAACAGGAAGCTCCCTATACAGATTCAGCATTCTTAATATATTTATTACTTTTATTCTTAAAACAAATTTTACTTTCTTTATAGCATTCAAATCTTCAACCCCTTTCACAATTATTCCTGTATTTTGTATTAAGAAACATACACAAAATACAGTACACAGCTCAGTTTTTTGTATTCATGCAACCAATTCCGGATTAAGTAAGGCTTTGTATTTCTCATTATGGGAAAGTGCCCGATTGTAAATACCTACTATTACATTACTAACCCCCTTTTTTTGCTGTTCTTCACCAACCTCAACATAATCAGGTTTAAACCCAATAAGCATGCCGTTTTCCTTTCCAAGTGAAGTAAATGGTATAAGTCTAAACCTGGAAAACCAGGTTGAGTGAGATACGATGTTAGTAACACAATTAAGATCATCTTCCTTCGATTCTTCAAATATGTCTTTTATCTCTCTGGGTAATATCTCTTTTATTGCTTTGAATTCAACTACGATGACAGGAGTATTTGTAAGCGGATCATATAAAGAATTACCGGTATCAATTAACGCGGCCATATCAATTATTTTGCTTTCAAAAGATATTTTCAGAGGTACAAGCAGCTTATCCTTAACAAACCTGTATTGTATTACTTCCCAGAATATTCTGACTATAATTGCAACTGTAATTATTGATAAAAACAGCAAAGTCCATTTTGATTGCCAGAATACATATACTATACCGTTTTTTACAAACCCGCCGCCTTGATTGAAGTATATGAATGCAAACCCTGCACCCGCAAATATAAATGTTGAGATATAGAATATAGCCAATGTTTTAAAGAATAACCCCAGCTTCTCCGGAGAAAAGGCAACAGCTATTATTAATAAGGAAAGAATAACCTTTGCAAAAGCTGTATAATACATTTTCATACCGGGAAACAAAACTAATATAACTACATAAACAGCTCCAATCAAAGAAGCGGTAAATAAACGGAGACTGTTTGTTTTACTTTTAGCAAACTTTGCAGTTACTAAAAGAATCAAATAATTCATCACGATATTCTCAAGAAAAAGAATATCCAAATATATTTCCACCCAGATTACCTCGCAATCTTTATTTACAGCTTACTGGTTTATGCATACTTCCTTGACAGACAGACTCGCCACTTACCGGTTAATTAGTGGCAATGTTACGCCTTAATTATTTATATTCGGGTGCTTGTATATATATGCATATTATATTCAGTTTATGACGGGTTTTTGAAAAACTGCCTGTCCTCATCCGGTTTACAACGATTCTTCATTATTATATAGCTCTCACAACTACTATTTTGTCAAATGTCAATGTAGAAAAAGAAAAATCGTATGACAAAAAAACGCCAGGTTTGATAACAAACCTGGCGTTTTTTAAATTTATACTATTTAAATCTGTTTCTTCTTAAGAAAGTCGGTATATCTAGCTCATCTCCTGTAAATGCATTACTTTGCTGTTTTTCACTGGCTACCTGTGTATTATTGTTAACAGGTTTCTCAACAACTTTCTCTGTTTTTTTGATTATCGGCCCCTTATCAAATCCAGTAGCAATAACAGTTATAAGTAATTCATCCTTAAGATTTTCATCAATTGAAGCACCAAAAATAATGTTCGCATCCGGATCAGCTGATTTTTGAATCATTTCAACTGCAGTGTTGGCTTCAAATAATCCTAAATCAACACCGCCAGTAATATTTACCAGTACTCCTCTGGCTCCTTCTATCGAAGTCTCAAGCAATGGACTATGTATTGCCTGTCTTGCTGCTTCTTCAGCCTTGTTTTCACCTGAAGCTCTACCTATACCCATGTGTGCAAGGCCTGTATTGAACATTATGGTTCTGACATCTGCAAAGTCAAGGTTTATAAGTCCCGGTACCGCAATCAAGTCGGATATACCCTGAACGCCCTGTCTGAGAACATCATCTGCAATTCTGAAAGCATCAACCATAGAAGTCTTTTTCTCAGCAACCTGTAACAACCTGTCGTTTGGAATAGTAACAAGTGTATCGACAGCAGCTTTCAGGTTTTCTACACCTCTTTCAGCATGCTGCATTCTTTTTCTTCCCTCAAACATAAAAGGTTTTGTAACAACCCCAACTGTTAAAATCCCCATTTCTTTTGCTACCTGGGCTACTACAGGAGCAGCTCCGGTCCCGGTTCCGCCACCCATACCAGCGGTAACAAATACCATATCCGCACCTTTTATTGATTGGGCAATCTCATCTCTACTTTCATTTGCAGCTTTTTCACCAATTTCAGGGTTTGCTCCTGCACCTAATCCTTTTGTCAATTTATCCCCTATTTGGATTTTTGTATTAGCTTTAGATAAAAATAAAGCTTGTTTATCAGTATTAACTGCTATAAATTCAACACCACGAAGTCCAGCTGTTATCATTCTGTTAACAGCATTATTACCACCACCGCCAACACCTATGACCTTTATCTGGGCGAATTGTTCCATATCAATATCGAATTCCAGCAATTTTAGTCCCCCTTTATATTACTTGATCTTATCATTTGTAATATCAAATTAATCTTTATGAAAATTTTTTTGATACAAAATCCGGTATCTTAATTTCAAGGCATATATATTTGTCAATTCACTACCTTAGTCAAAAAGACTTAAAATCTCATTATGTTTAAAATAAGGAAAATACTTGTACTATATCACGCTCTTTGACCTCTAAACATAAATATACCCTATTATCTAAATTAAAGCAAGAATACTTTTTTCATATTTATAATTATTATAAATAAAAACTAAAGCCTTGTATATTGTAAAATAAATACTATCTACATCGTTAAGGCCAGTTACAATGGATACATCAACATCTCAGGCTTTAGAACAAACTTTTAAAAAATTTTGAAACCTTACCTAATATTTTCGATTCCTTTTGTGCAACTTTCTGTTTATGAATTTTTATTTCACTTCCAAATCTAGTTCCTTTATGACGGTTGGAAATATACTTTACTATTCCAGCTGCTGTCGCATATTCGGGTTTCGGTATTCCGTTCTGTCTGTAAGATGCAAGTCTGACAGGTATTTCAAACACCTCAGCGGCAATCTCCTTTCCTCCATCTACATATGAAATGCCACCACCTGTAAGGACTATACCTGCTCCAAGACTTTCATGCAGATCAGCTTCGCTTAACATATCCCTGCAAAGTGAGAAGATCTCATGAACCCTGGCTTCTATTATTTCTACTACTTCCGATACTCTGACACTTTTTTTATTACTTCCGTTTATATCACTGACTGTTATTTCCTGGTCATTTTTAATGAGCGATGTAAGAGCCAGTTCGTATTCTTTTTTTATTCTTTCTGCTTCTGCATATGGTATTTTTAAGCCAATTGAAATGTCATTTGTTATATGATCCCCTCCAACAGGAATGGAATCATAAAAAATCAGATTTTTTCTTTTAAACACAGATATATCGGTAAGACCGCCGCCAATGTCTATAAGAATAACTCCCATATCTTTCTCATCCGCAGACAGTGCAACCTCACTGATTGCCAAAGCTTCTATCACTATTCCATCAATTTTTACATTTGCGCGCTCAAGGCTTTTTACTATGTTTTGAACAGATGTAATTTTTCCTGCAATAATATCCGTGTCAGCTTCAAGTTTGACCCCAACCATTCCTACGGGATCTATAATTTCATCATAACCGTCAACAATATACTGTCTTGTTATTATATCTATTATTTCTCTATCGTCAGGAATATTTACATTTTTTGCCGAATACAAGGCTCTCTCAACATCTTTTGCCGTTATTTCCCTATCTTCATTTGAAATGCTGGCAATACATCTGTTGTTAATAATTGACACATGAGTTCCAAAAATATTTACGTATGCGGAACCTACCTTAAGATTTGCTGTGTTTTCTGCTTGCTCTACAGAGTTTTTTATAGAATTTGATGTACTATCTATATCAACAATAACACCCTTCTTTACTCCATTACAAACATCTATACCCTTGCCCAATATTTCCATTTGGTTATCTTTGTCTACTTTGCCTATAACTGTGCAAACCTTGCTTGTACCTATATCAATACCAACTATAATATTATCCACTTACCTGAACCTCCCACAAAGTATCCAAACGATATAAACAACATCATTTACATAATAGAATTACTTCTCTAATATATTATCTTTTTTGGTGTATTTATTCAATACAAATCTACGAATTATTGCAAAATTTAAGAATAATCTGTTTCCAAACGCAAATATTGCAGCAAGATATATTTGAATCCCCAGTTGATCGCCTATATAGGCTAGTCCTGCTGCCAGAAGAGCATTCCCAAAAAAGCCTGACAAGAATACTTTCATATCAAATTTTCCTTGAAGTGTTGCTGCTATTCCGCCAAATACAGAATCAAGTGCCGCCAGTATTGCTACAGCAACATAATTGGAGTATTGATATGAAATGTTATAGGGTATAAAAACTCCAATTACTATACCAATAATCAATCCAAAAAAAGGTATCATGCTTGTCCCCCGCCTATCCTATTAATTAATCGTGAATTTATTCTGACAAAATTGTCAGATACATTTATCTTAATGCTCCTAAACGTCTTTTTTATTGTATGAGTAAACTTTATTTATATATCTGCTATTTTATTATTATTCCTGCACATAATGTAAATTCTATAGGGTCTTTGTTTTTCATGCAATTATCCCGGAGTGAAGCTTGGTTTCTCAGTAGTCATATCCAGATATCCTTTGTCTTCTTTTCCTAATTTTGTAAATAATATGTGTTTGCAGAAATCCAGTCGATATTCAAGAAAGTTCAGGTTACCAAAATTGACAGTTATTCTTGAATCGATGGAAGCTCGGATTTTTTGCCTGTCTGCTACATCTATAGAATAAATATGGTTGTACAGCTTTTCGCCGCCTTTATTATCAAGCTCCTTTACTTGATTTATTAATCTGAAAGCATCTTTATACGCCCCGGAATCAGCAATATTTAAACTTTTACCAATTTCAAAGCTACTGAATTTCAATCCTTTTATTAGAGGCATACCTTTTATCACTTTTTTCCCAATGGTCTCCAAAACATATGCTTCATTATCAATTATCAGATTGGAAGTCACACTTTCTACAACTGCTTCAGGTTTTCTCTCTGTTATGCTTATTCTTACCTTGCCTGGAACAATAAATCTCACTATTACACTCTTAATATAAGGATATGTTTTCAGAATCTCTTCCTCTGCATTTCCATACCTGAATGTAAAGAAATTCTTAATATTACTCCCTATTGTTTTGAAGCCGTTGTTTCCGATAATTACTCCAGAAGTAGATATTATATCGCCTTGCTCATAGCGCTGACTCCCTTTCACTTCGACTCTTGTTATGTTGAACAATGGAGATAGCGCTAGCAAGACTATAGTGGTCACTAATAATGCAGTAATCAAGATAAATTTTATCCAAAAGAACAATCGTTTAAAATTCTTTTTTCTTTTTTTATTTTTTTTATGTTCATTAACTTTATTATTATTTATCTCTTGTGTTTTCAAATCTTATTCCCCCATACGTGTTGTTCTAGGGTTCACTCTTAGTCCTCTATTCTTTTAATCAATGCGCCAAGTTGTTTGAGTTTATCTTCCAGGCACTCATATCCTCTATCAATGTATTTCGTTCCGCTAACTATGGTATCGCCTTCTGCTATCAAGCCCGCAAGTACGAGAGCAGCGCCTCCTCTAAGATCTCTGGCATACACACTTGCTCCTGTAAGCTTCTTTACTCCTTTTATAACTGCTATCCTGCCCTCGAGCTTTACGTTTGCACCCATCCTTATAAGTTCGTCTACATGCTTATACCTGCTCTCAAACACAGTTTCTACTATAATACTTGTTCCTCTTGCAATAGTAAGCATAGCCAGCATCTGTGCCTGCATGTCAGTTGGGAAACCCGGATAAGGTAAAGTCCTGATTATATCGACTGCCTTTGGTCTTGCTGGTCCCGATACGTGTATGGAGCTTTTTTTAGTGTTTATTCTGCATCCACTATCCCTTAGGTTTGAAATAATCGAACCAAGATGCTCCGGAATGATATTTTTAAGATATACATCTCCCCCAGTTATGGCTGATGCAACCATATATGTACCTGCTACAATCCTGTCAGAAATGACATTATGTTCGACATTCCTTAACTTGTTTTCGCTCCCTACTATTCTGACAACACTTGTTCCTGCTCCCGATACATTAACTCCAAGCGCAACAAGAAAATTTTGCAAATCTATGATTTCCGGTTCTTTTGCTGCATTTTTTATGAAGGTCTCCCCCTCGGCAAATACAGCGGACAGCATAATGTTTTCAGTTGCTCCGACACTTGGATAATCCAGCTGAATATCACAACCCTTGAACTTTTCTACCTCACAGTGTATAAATCCTCTATGTGCATCATGTATCTTTGCCCCCATTTTTCTAAGGGCTTTTAAATGTAAATCTATCGGTCTTGGTCCTATTTCACATCCACCTGGATGTATTATAGCATTGGCTCATAAAAATAGCAGCCGATAATACATTTTCAAATGCTTTTATAATTTTACCACTTCGTTTTTCCTGTATCAATTGTAAATTATTATTTTCTACTTATTGGGAAATTTCCTCCTGAAAATTCTCTATGTGTAATCCAGTTTTTTATGCTATAATCATCATTAATAATGCCTCAGGCAGAAACTGTTCGTGATGCAAAGCAAAATCAAAAACTGATAATAAAAGTTGATTGGGGGCATTATCTTTGATAGAACTCAGTAAATTAAGAAATAATACACTCGGTACAAACATAGTAAAGTATATTGAAATATGTTTTTGGCTGTTTTTTACCATATCGCTTTTTATAAAATGTCTGTATTTCCAAATAACTATCGGCTTAAATTCCTTCCCTCTCAATTCTTCACAGAATATTTACATGATGGTTTCCACCTTTGCAATTATTCTGATACTGATATCAATTGTCTTTTTATTTTTTAATAAAAAAAGATTTTTAGCCCTCTTAATACTCGACATATTACTGACGTTCATCCTTATTTCTGATACTGTTTATTTCAGATACTATCACAATGCCATCACAGTACCTGTTTTGTTTCAAATAGGCCTTATTGGTCCGTTGGGGGAAAGTATCAAAGGACTACTTAAAAGCAGCGATCTTATCTTTCTTTCAGATTTACCTTTTATGGTTTTGGGTTTTATTTTCTTAACAATTAAAGGAGTAAGAAAACTAAACATTTCCTATAGGTTGATCTGCTTTTTTGTAACCGTAATACTTGGTTTTTCGATTTATATTATTAATCTTAACAATATTAACACACTATGGTTTGATTATGACAAGAACCACATAATAAAGGATCTTGGAATATTTTATTTTCACTTTCATGATACAAAGACTTATATTAGTGAAAACCTTTTTGAGAATAAAGCTTTATCAGAAGATGAAAAAAAGGAAGTTCATAGTTTTTTTGAAAACAGGATAAACGCTGCTGGCAACTATAGAGGTGTAGCAAAAGGAAAAAATGTTATCATCATTCAGATGGAAGCCATGCAGGAATACCTGATAAACAGGAAGATTGAAGGCGCAGAAATCACTCCCAATCTTAACAGGCTTATAAAGGATAGTATATACTTTAAAAACTTGTATTATCAAGTTGGAGGAGGCAATACTTCCGACGCGGAATTCCTCTGTAACACATCTCAATACCCGGCAGAACAAGGGGCTGTTTATTTCAGGTATCCTGTCAATACATACCATACACTGCCAAAAATACTGAAAAACAATGGTTATTCCTCATATGTTTTTCATGCATACCACCCCAGTTTCTGGAACAGGACTGTAATGTATAAAACTATTGGCTTTGATACCTTTGTAAGCGACAAGGACTATAAATCGGATCAAGTAATCGGTTTTGGCCTAAACGACATATCATTCTTCAGGCAGTCACTGAAAAAAATAGAAAGAAATAGACCTTTTTATGGTTTTTTTGTAACCTTGTCAAGCCACTATGCCTATGCACCGTTCAAATATTATGAATTTAATGTCGGGCGCTATGAGAATACTGACCTGGGTAATTATTTCAAAGCTGCACATTATGTAGATAAGAGCATTCAAGTAATGATAGAAGAACTAAAAAAACAAAACTTGTATGATAATACTCTTCTGGTTATTTACGGTGACCACCACTCGTTTCCGAAAAGCCATGCTGAGGACTTAATCAATTTTTTAGGCATTAATAATAATGATTTTGAATGGATCAAAAATCAAAAAGTTCCGCTAATAATTCACTGTCCCGGATTGAATCCAGGAAAAGTGGTCGATACTACCGGAGGGCAAATCGATATCCTGCCTACTGTAGCAAATCTTCTAGGAGTTAATGCACCATACGTCTTTGGAAAGGATCTTCTAAACGCAAAAACCGGATACGCAATTCTGAGGAACGGATCTGTAGTCACAGACAGGTATCTCTTTTTAAATGAAAACTCTTCTGTGTATGATATTGACAATGGAAATCTCCTTGACTTCTTTAAATATAAAACTGAAATACTTCATTTCCAGAGAGAGTTGAAAATCTCAGATATAGTTCTGGAAAAGAATGCTTTTAAAAACCTGCCTTGATTATTTATACTTCAAAGCGATTCCCACATTATGCCATTTATTTATTGTTGAAAAGTCTACTCCGATAGTATAAACTTAACTTTGGCTAAGTTTATGTAAAACTGTCATACGCCATGTTTTTGCAGAGTTTATATAAATCACCAAGTGTATATAGGATTATGGAGGTCCTGCATTGATGATAAATTTTAAGATAAACCATATCAATAGTAAAAAAATACTTTTCTTTGCAGAATTATCATACTATTTTCTATTTTTATCCAGCATAATGGTAAAGTTTTTTTACTTCCAGTTTTCATCAGGTGCCAGCATCAGACCTTATTCACACATAGCCAATATAAAGATGCTTTCTGTTTCTTTTGCTGTTTTACTTATCATATCATCATTTGTAATGCTTTTCGGCAAATACCGGTTTGCAGCACTTTTTATACTTGATATGTTTCTTACCCTTATTTTGGTTTCAGATACGCTCTATTTCAGGTATTTTAATAATGCTATCACTATCCCAGTGCTATACCAGGCAACATTTCTTGATTCACTAGGTGAAAGTATATTGAATCTTGTATATAAAAAGGATGCAGTATTTATTATTGATATCCCAGTTTTTATTGCAGGATTGATATTCATTTTGAAGAACGGAGTAAGGAAAATCAATGTAAAAGAGAGGCTGATTTCCACTTTTGCCTTAGCTTTGACAGGCATTATACTATATCAGCTTGTTGTTATGCAGATTAACACTACCATGTCCAGATTCGATCAGAACTATACGATTAAACAACGCGGCATTATGACCTTCCATGTTGAAGATATAAAATTATTTTTGAAAGAAAACGTATTTACCAAGAAATCTCTCACAAGCAGTGAGAGTAAAGTATTTGACAGTTTCTTCAAAAATAAAGCTTCCAAAGATAATAAGGAAAAGAATTTTCATGAGCTTTCAAAAGGTAAAAATATTATTGTTATCCAATCAGAAGCACTGCAAACTTTCCTTATAAACACCACAATAAACGGTAAAGAGATTACTCCTAATCTAAACAGGTTAATAAAGGATAGTGCTTTTTTTGATAATATTTACTATCAGTCTGCAACCGGAAAAACTGCCGATGCCGAATTCATAACCAACAACTCCCTCTACGCTGCAAAAACAGGCACTGCGTACATCAGGTTCCCAAACAATGACTATTACTCACTGGCAAATATTCTGAAAAACCAAAATTATAAATCATATGCTTTCCATGCATATGACCCGGGCTTCTGGAACAGAACCGTTATGTACCGTTCTCTGGGTTTCAATAATTTCTTTAGCAAAAAGGATTTTGTCAATGATGACACTATCAGCTGGGGACTTAGCGATAAATCATTTTTCAGACAATCTTTGGATAAGCTCAGCGGCAAAGATCCATTCTATGCGTTTATGGTTACACTCTCGAGCCATTACCCTTTTGATTTCTTTAAAGATTTTGATTTTAATGTAGGTAAATATGAAAACACATTCTTTGGTAATTATCTGAAAGGTGAAAACTATGCAGACAGTTGTATCGGTATACTTATCGATGAGCTAAAAAGCCGGGGAATCTATGATAATACGCTTTTAGTCATATATGGTGACCATTATGGAATACCTAGACTTGAAGCGGGCAGCCAACTGATGGATTTTTCCGGGAAAAACTTTACACCTTATGAATGGACAAGACTCCAAAAGGTTCCGTTAATAATTCACTACCCTGGTCTGAAAAATGGACAAACTCTCGGTATAACCGGTGGACAGGTTGATATCCTTCCTACTATAGCAAATCTTATGGGGTTTGAAGTTCCTTATGCTCTGGGCAAGGATCTGTTCAATTCTGTCAAAGGTTACGCAGTATTGAGAGACGGATCTGTAATAACAGATGAATATATGTACTTGAGTGAAACAACAAAAGTGTATGATTCTAAGAGTGGCAAATTACTGGATACTGAAAAATACAGAAAAGAATTTCGCTCCTATCAGCAGGAGTTGGAAATATCGGATATCATATTACAGAAGAATGCATTTAAAAAGAAGTAATCGGTCTTTTTAAGAACTAGTGAAGTTTAAGACATTCTATTTGATTAAAGGGGGCTGATGCTAATAATCTCCCCCTTTTGCTACTTTTCTCACTACCTGCTCTATTAGTCCGCGACTAAACCCCCTATGCATTAGAAAGGAATACGCTTTTTTAGTTATTTTCTCATCATTCAAATCATACTTGCCAAACTTCTTTCTTATCAGTACTTCTGCAAGACTGTATTCATCAAGCTCCCAGCTATCAAGTATCTCATCTATTACCCACGCTTCAATACCTTTGCTCTGCAGTTCTGATTTCAGCAGTTTTTTTGATTTGGGTTTAAGTTTACTTCTATCATATATGTATTTCTGTGCATAAATCTTGTCATTTAGATATCCCATTGAATTAAGCTCTTCGATTACACCGTTTATTGTTTCTATGTCAAAACCATTATCACTCAGTCTACTCTCTACTTCCTTTGTTGTTCTGATTTTCAAAGATAGAAATTTTATAGCCGCGAATTTAGCTGAGTTAAAATTAACATTCTGCTTTATATACTCAATATCTTCAGGTGAAATTTCTTTCTCCTCATACAAATTCAAACGGAAATACTCTTCTTCAGAGATAGAAAATGAGTAGCTGCCATCCACATAAACTGAATATCTGCCTTTATTCTTTTGCTTTTCTACTGATGTAATCTGCATACCTTCACACCCTTACTACTTCGTTTGTTTATTGCCGGCTTATAATTTAAAGCCTACAGTATCATCATACCATAGGCTTTTTGCGAATACCTTAATTTGAATTTTAATCCTCCAGTTCAAAATCCTCTTCATCGTCATCTGCTGTATGAGCTTCCATACTTTGTAGAAAGGCTTTACTGTAGTTTTCTCTAATTTTAGCTTCTATTTCATTTGTCATATCCTTGTTTTCCTTGAGGAAGTTCTTCACATTCTCTCTTCCCTGTCCGATCCTCTGTCCACTATATGAGAACCATGCTCCGCTCTTATTAACAATATCAAGATTCACTGCTACATCAAGAATATTTCCTTCCCTCGATATCCCTGCACCGTATATAATGTCAAATTCAGCCTCTTTAAACGGAGGTGCTACTTTATTCTTTACTACTTTTACCTTTGTTCTGTTTCCTACCATCTCATTGTTCTGTTTTATTGTTTCAATTTTTCTTACATCAAGCCTTACTGAGGAATAGAACTTTAATGCCCGTCCTCCTGGAGTTGTTTCCGGATTTCCAAACATTATTCCTACCTTTTCTCTTAACTGGTTAATAAATATTGCTGTAGTTTTTGATTTATTTATAACTCCTGCAAGTTTTCTAAGGGCTTGAGACATAAGTCTTGCCTGTAGCCCAACATGTGAATCACCCATCTCGCCGTCAATTTCAGCTTTCGGCACAAGTGCTGCAACAGAGTCAATAACTATTACATCTATAGCACCGCTTCTTACCAGAGCTTCTGCTATTTCTAGAGCCTGCTCACCTGTATCAGGCTGAGATACGATTAAATTCTCTATATCCACACCAAGCTTCTTTGCATATACAGGATCAAGCGCATGTTCGGCATCAATAAATGCAGCTTCACCGCCTGCTTTCTGTGCTTCTGCTACAATATGCAAAGCAACTGTCGTTTTACCAGAAGACTCAGGTCCAAATATTTCGACTATCCTTCCTCTTGGAACACCACCTACACCGAGAGCTATATCAAGGCCTAATGCGCCAGTAGGGATAACCTCCACATTCATATGTGTACTCTCTCCCAGTTTCATAACCGCACCTTTACCAAACTGCTTTTCTATCTGGCCCAGTGCCATTTCTAAAGCTTTTTTTCTTTCCATCATAATATATGTTAACCTCCTAAAGAGTTAATCGAACATCTGTTCTTATTTATTATATATTATATTAATACCTGAGTCAACATATTTTTGTATTATTTTACCTGTCTCTGCCAAATAATTTTTTATAAAATGAATGCACTTTTCCCTTTATTTTATTAAGGGTGTAGGTAGCTTCCTCAATCCTCATTACAGTAACCATTGTGAAGTAAGTCAACACCCCCAGCGTTACTTCTCCAAAAAGTATTAACAGTTCTTTTGACTTTCCGTACGTACTGATTTTCCCGGTATATTGGACAGGCAATGCATTATTTATCAGAAACAAGACTACACCCATAATAATAGCAGCAAATGCAATTTTCCCCATAAAAGTGAAAACTTTATCCAAACCTAACCCTTTCATTCTTTTGTTCAAAATGCTTGTCAGTATGACAACATTCAATATGCTTGCAATTGAGTACGAAAGGGACATGCCTGCAGCATGCAGGTTTGTCATATTGATAAATGTATAGTTAAGAACAGCTGTTAGAAATATGGTGCCTACTCCCACATACAAAGGCGTCTTTGTATCATTGCTTGCATAAAATGCCCTGTTGATTATGGCAAGCATTGAATGTGATATAACAGCTATAGAAAAAAACAAAAGAATCTTGCCGGTTTCTGAAAGCAATACTCTGTCAATCCCATCAGTCCACTTGTAGATTGCATTTATAATAGGTTTATTCAATGCTACAATCCCGACTGCTGAAGGAATGGTGAAAAAGGATACTGATTTAAGTCCTTTTACCAGGAGATTCTTATACCCGTCAACATCTTTAAGAGCCAGTTTTTCTGAAAGTGACGGAAGTAAGGCCGTCCCTATGCCTACGGCAAATATACCGAAAGGCATCTGCCATACATCATTCGCCATAGTATATGCAGAAACACTGCCTGCTGTAAGTAGTGCCGTAAAATACGAGGAAACAAGAACATTTATCTGGTATATTGCTGATGATAGAAAGGACGGTATGGCAAGCTTGTATAATCTTATAAATCCGGAGTGTTTTATATGGATTCTAAATCTATAGTATTTCAGGTTTCTAAAAGCAAAGGATAACTGAAAGAGGAAATAAACGGCTGCACTGCACATTATCCCTGTAACAACTTTTTCTACTCCGTATCTACCCAGCAATAAAATGCTTATTGCGCTCCCTACGTTATATAGTGACGGTCCATAAGCAGCTGCTGCAAACCTCTGATATGAATTAAGCACCCCGTTCATTAACCCTGCAAGCATGATAAAAGCAACAGAAGGAAAAAGAATTCTTGTACATGTTACTGTCAGCGCTTTTGTCTGCGCATCAAATCTCGGAGCCATAAAATTTACAATCTGTGGAGAAAAAATAATACCCAGTAAACTGATAATAGTCATTCCGATAAAGGTAACGTTAATAAATGTACCTACTGCTTTCCAGCCATCTTCCTCTTCCTTTTTAGCAATATACCCGGTCAGGACAGGAATGAGTGCCGCCGAAATAGCGCCTCCCAGTAAAAGATTGTACATAAAATCAGTAATTCTGAAGGACATAAAAAATGCATCTGTCTGGTGTTTATCCGCTATAAGATTAGGTATGAATGTTGATCTTAAGAATCCCGTCACACGGCTTAAAGCAAGAGCAGACATCACTATGAGTGCTGCGCCTGCCACTCTTTTCTTTTGTGTATTACCCAAAGTAGTTCCTCCCAAAAGTATAATTGACTATGTGCAGTTATCTGTTTACAATGTGTTGTCTTATCATATCAAAGGCGTGCAGAATAGTAACGTTACGTATTCTTTCACGGGAACCCCACAGCCTCAATTCTTTACACTCTTCATTTTTATCACTGGCAAGTGCCACATATACAAGTCCTACCGGCTTTTCTTCAGTACCCCCGCCCGGTCCGGCAATTCCAGTAATCGATAATCCCAAATCAGTACCTGCAAGTTTTCTTACCCCTGCCGCCATCTCTATCGCTGTCTCCCTGCTAACCGCACCGTATTTATCGAGAGTCTCTGGCTTTACTCCCAGATTCTCAACCTTGGATTCATTGCTATACGATACTATGCCTCTACTGAATATTCTTGATATACCCGGCACGGAAGTCAGTCTTCCTGCTGCCAGTCCACCGGTACAGGATTCCGCAAAAGCTATGGTGATATTATGCTTGAGAAGAAGTTCACCCGTTACTTCATCCATACTCTTATTATCGGCTGAATATACTGTATTTCCAAGTCTTTTCTTTATTTCATTTATTACAGGATTTATTATGCTTTCCGCTTCTTCTTCATTGCTGCATTTTGCAGTCAGCCTTAGTGTAACCTCTCCCTCTTTGGCATATGGGGCTATTGTAGGATTTGTCTGCTTTGTAATAAGGTCGATAATTTTTTCCTCCATGGCAGACTCCCCTATCCCAAATATTCTTACATATTTTGAGACCAGAAGATAACTTGCTTTTTCTCTAAAATATGGGATAACAGTATCTTCAAACATAGGTTTCATCTCTGAAGGAGGTCCTGGAAGCATTATTACCGTTTTCCCATCTGACTCGAATATACAGCCCGGAGCCGTTCCGTTATTGTTTTCCATGACAATGCAGCCTTCGGGTAAATACGCCTGTTTGATATTATTATCACTCATAGGACGATTCAGTCTGTAAAAAAACTGTTGGATCTTTTCCAAACTTTCATTATGCAATACAAGCTTCTTATTGAAAAGTTCCGCAACAGTCTCCTTTGTCAGGTCATCCTGTGTAGGACCGAGGCCTCCTGTCATAATGACTACATCAGAACGATTTAGAGCGATATTAAGACACTCCTTGAGTCTTCCCGGGTTATCTCCGACTACGCTGTGATAATAAACACCGACACCTACATCCGGAAGTCTTGAAGATATGTACTGTGCGTTAGTATTGGCAATCTGCCCCATAAGCAGCTCAGTCCCAACTGCCAGAATTTCTGCATTCATAATTTATCTCCTATCAAAATAGTATTAACAACAATATATTAGTTAAGAACTTCTATCAGCATCAAAGTTATCAATATATCATAATTACAATGACATAATTCTAATATATTATATCAGTTCAATAAATAATTAATCAATAAACTTTATAAACCAAGAATTTTGTTTTGACTTCTCACTTATGAGGTATAATAGTATTGAATATACCAGATAAATATTGCTCTTTTATCAAAACATGCTCCCTGTAACATATGAAAAGGAGGAATAATAATGACCAATAAATCCATAAGTAAAGTAACTGTCGTGGGTGCCGGCTTTGTAGGTTCAACTACTGCATACACACTAATGTTAAGCGGTCTCATTTCGGAAATAGTTTTAATTGACGTCAATGCAGGCAAAGCCGAAGGTGAAGTAATGGATATGAATCACGGTATGCCCTTTGTAAGACCGGTTAAGATATATTCAGGAAGTTATGAAGATTGTACAGGCTCGGATATTGTCATAATAACTGCAGGTGCAAATCAGAAGCCCGGCGAAACAAGAATAGATCTTGTACAAAAAAATACAGCCATATTTAAGAATATCATAAGTGAAATAGTAAAACATAATAATGATTGCATACTTCTTGTAGTAACTAACCCGGTTGATATTCTTACATATGTAACCTCTAAAATTTCCGGATTTCCAAAAAACAAGGTCATCGGTTCAGGTACTGTACTTGATACAGCACGTTTCAGATATCTTCTGGGCGATCATGTATGTATCGATACCCGCAACGTTCATGCATACATAATCGGAGAACATGGAGATACCGAGGTCCCCACCTGGAGTCTTACCAATATTGCCGGAATCCCAATGGACAGATACTGTGAGGAATGCGGGAATTGTAAGGATAATCTTTCAAAATTTAATATATATGAGAATGTAAAAAATGCCGCATATCATATTATAGAAAGAAAAGGTGCGACGTATTATGCAGTGGCACTCGCTGTAAGAAGAATTGTTGAAGCAATCGTAAGAGATGAAAATTCTATACTGACAGTATCAAGCCTGCTGAATGGCCATTATGGACTTGAAAATGTTTGCCTCAGTCTTCCGACTGTAGTGAACAGAAACGGTATAGACAGAATTATTGATATTCCCCTGGATAAAAAAGAAATCGAGCTGCTGCAAAAATCAGGTAATTCTTTAAAAGAAGTGATAAATGCTCTTGACTTATAAACCAGAATAACACCATAAAAGTTCTGCCGAAATCAACGTCAGAACTTTTATTTTAGCAAGAACATTGTTAACATAAAAAACATAAAAATAATTTGTACATATTTATTTCTCGTGCCATTTCACATATGATACCAATTCAGTCATGGTATACATAAATATTTTCTCCTAGAGCTTTTAGAATAAATCCAATGTACCGTTCCTGTTTGCTGTTACTACAGGCTGAGTCAAGCAGCTTAACTGCGTTTTCCGAAAAAAAGACACTATTATACCGAAAAAGAACTACTTTTTTTTAGATTACCATAATGTTAATATTAACATATAGGAAATAAAATTGATTACCCGCATATACAATTAGTATGTAAAAATCGAATGTAAAGGATGGATGTTATGAGTGAATCAGCAAAGGTACTTAAAAGAATTACTGACAATGTAGAAAAAGTTATAGTCGGAAAAAGAAATTGTATAGAACTTGCCCTTATAGCACTGATATGTAAAGGCCACATACTTATTGAAGATGTACCCGGAGTAGGAAAAACCAGTCTTGTTTCTGCTATAGCGAAGTCCCTGAATGCTTCTTTCAAAAGAATACAATTCACACCTGATATACTACCTTCAGACATAACAGGTTTTTCAATTTATAACCAAAAATCCGGAGAATTCGAATACCGTCCCGGAGCTATAATGAGCCAAATAATACTTGCTGATGAAATAAACAGAACTTCTCCAAAAACACAGGCCAGCCTTCTTGAAGTAATGGAGGAGGGTCAGGTAACAGTAGATGGAATTACATATAAAGTACCAAACCCGTTTATGGTTTTAGCTACTCAGAACCCTATTGAATATCTTGGAACATTCCCTCTTCCTGAAGCTCAGATCGATAGGTTTTTTATGAAAATCTCTCTCAGCTATCCACTACCCGGTGAAGAAAGCTATATGTTATCAAGATTCCAGCATGCAAGTCCACTGGAAAGCCTCCAGCCGGTTGCCGACAGCAAAGATATTATGTCTCTGCAGGAACAGATCAAGAATATACACGTGGATAAGAGCCTGAATAATTATATTGTTGATATAGTAAACCAAACCAGAAGGCATCCTGACATTACCTTGGGATCAAGCCCTAGAGGTTCTATGTCCCTCTTCAGAGCTGCTCAGGCATGGGCATTTTATAATGAAAGAGATTATGTTCTACCTGACGACATCAAAAAGATGGTTATCCCTGTATTATCCCATAGAATTATTCTTAAACAGGAAGCAAAACTTAAGAAGATTACTTCGTCCGACATACTTCTCTCTATACTGAATAAAGTCAATGTTCCGGTTGTTGATTACTTTGAAGTATCGCCATAATAGCAAAGGACACATTGGGCTAATGGGAGGATAGGATGAATAGAAACAGAAAAATATATTTAGCACTTCTTATAAGTTCATTTTTGTTTATTTATTTTTATGGTGGAAAAATTCCGTATATGCTGTTTTTTGTAGTGCTTACTCTTCCGCTTGTATCGCTTTTATATACAACAGTTATTTTCCTGCGCTTCAAATTTACTCAAGAAGTTGACAAGAAAACAATAATAAAGGGAGAGAAAGTAAATTTTCTTATAAATATTATTAACGAAGATATTTTTCTATATCCATATATAAGAGTTAACTTTTACGGGACCGATACCTTTTTTGCTAACCAGTTTCATTCAAAGTGTTTTTCTCTAAAACCTTTTAAAAAGACCACTTTTGCATTTGAACTGGAATGCAATTATAGAGGCCAGTATCCAATAGGGATCAAATCCTTCGATATAGAAGATCTCCTGGGGATTTTCAAGCTTACATACAATTTTAATGAAAATAAGGAAATTACAGTTTACCCAAAGATTGTTTTCCTTGATAAATTCCTGCTGAAAGCTAACTATTTGTCTGATTCACATACTATTTTAAACAATAATATAGAGGATATGAGTACTATTTCCAGCATAAGAAAGTATACACACGGTGATGGATACAAAAGAATTCACTGGAAAATTTCCGCAAAAATGAATGAGTTGTTTGTAAAAAACTTTCAAAGCACTTCACAGACCAATGCTATTATGTATCTGGACCTGAAAAAAAACAATATGCCCTTTGACTACAAGACTATTGTGGAAGACAAAGTTATAGAGTGTGCCGTAGCAGTTACATACTACTGCCTGATGAACTGGATTCCTCTTGACTTTGTATATTACAGTTCAGGTATAGTAAATATGGAAGCAAAAAACCCTCTCGATTTCGAAGATATATACAAAACCCTCTCAAAGATTTCCTTTACTGAAAATATTGCACTCAAAGATATGTTAGAGATACACCTTGCAAATAATATCAAAAAGACAAATATAGTTATTTTTACTTCCAATGTCAATTATGATTTGTATAATGAGTTATACCGGATAAACTCCTCAGGATACCAGATAAGCCTTATTTATGTCTCTCCCCAGGATTTAACCGGAGAAGTAAACGAAGAAGCCGACAATGTCTTGTCTTTCCTTCCCGAAATCGGTGTAAATATATACAAGGTAAATATAAATGATAATATTAAACAAGTACTGGAGCGTTAATTTATGATTGAAGCAAAAAAGTTATTTATTAAGTTAATAGAAATTACCTTTTCGGCTTTCTTGAGCTTCAGCCTCATATATGCATTAACTACTTCCCTGTTATTTGATTACAAGCCGTATATGCTTTTTCTGGCCGGTTTACTATTAACCACTATATGGTATGCAGTTTTTTATAATAAGCTTTCACTTAAGATATCGGGTATTATTTTAGGAGTTTTGACTATTGCCGGAACCACATATCTGGCAGCTACCGGCAATCTTATTAAGCTCGCATTGACCTTGTCTTCATTTTTTACCTGGATAATAGACTATTCACAAGACTATGATATGATTAACAAAGTCTACCAGCCATATCTGACTTTAATAATTCTAATAATAGTTACTTTATTGATTTATATCTTTACTTTAAAGAAATTCAACTTTATTGTTATCCTTGCCGGGGGGATTATTCTTTTCTGTATACAGTGGATAAACAATATTTTTGTTAGCTATGCTGCTTTTTATGTCTTTCTAACGGTTATTCTATTGTATTACTTCTTATACATCCATAAAAGGAATAGTTTAAGAGAATCAAATGATTATGTCAATAAATCAATTTTTTCACTTTGGATGATTCCCATAAGCCTGATTGTTATTCTCATATGCTTAGTTTTTCCTACTAAGAATACCCCTATCCAGTTCCCTTGGTTGGATAAAAAAATAAACTCTGTATACAAATATTTTACAAATGTATATAACAATTTTAAATCTTATGAGTTTTTCTCCCTAGAATCGACAGGCTTTGGTGAAGATGGCGGCAGATTGGGCGGCAAAGTTAAGCTCAACAAAACTTTGGTAATGAAGGTAGAATCACCAAAGATTGCCTATCTCAGAGGTGGCAGCCGTGAAGTATATACAGGCACAAGGTGGGCTAACCTGGATAAAAAGCAATCCGAAATAATAGATAATGGTGATTTCTCTGACGATGGATTATTTGAAATGTTATCCGGACCGAAAGTTCTTACAAGCGAAGCAGATTATATGGACAAATATTATTTACCCTATGAGATTAAGGTGTCGTATAAAAATCTTTTATTAAAAACACTCTTCACGCCCGCAAAGTCTTTTAATCTTGATTTTCCCAGTAATAAAAACTTTCAAGCCTTTGTTGATCAGAACAGTATTATTACCTCAAAGAATGTAACTGTAAAAAATTTCACTTACAAAACAAAAGCTTATAATATCGATCTGAATAATGAAGCTTTTCAGGATATTCTCAGGGAAAGCAAGCCAGGTATATATGATGATATAATAAACAAGATAGATATGCTTAATAAATCAATAGTTGAAAAAGCATATTTATCTTCTAACAGTAATACCGAAGCCTCTGCAGATTCAGACAAAGTGACTGCAAATAAGACGAGCTTGTTTTATAACCTGTCGTTTGATGAACTCAAGACTTTACTTGATGATGCCGGCGGGGTAGATAGTATTATTAATTCAAGAAATGACCTGCTAAATAATTACATAATTCAAAACAATCTGATACCCGACCCTGTGCTGGGCAGTGTAAACCTATTAAGCAGTAAAGATCTCCGTGAGCTTTCGGAAATATCAAAGAATATTTATGCAAATTACATTCAATTGCCTGAGAAGCTGCCTTTAAGGATTAAAAACCTTTCTACTTCAATAACTTCTTCACAAAAAAGTAATTATGACAAGGTTAAGGCCATAGAAAATTATTTATCAAAAACATATGCCTATACTCTTACGCCAAAGCCTACTCCACGCAATAGGGATTTTGTAGACCATTTCCTTTTCGAGTCAAAAGAAGGGTATTGTACTTATTTTGCTACAGCTATGGCTGTAATGGTACGCAGCATCGGTATTCCCGCGAGGTATGTGGAAGGCTATATCCTGCCTCCGCAACCCACTACAGGAAACATATATAGTGTAACAAATGAACAAGCACATGCGTGGGTAGAAGTTTACTTTGAAGGATTCGGCTGGGTACCTTTTGAACCAACAGCTCCTTTCAAATCTGTATTTTATAATGCTTCTCAGCCAAAAGCCATACTCAGTGATACTTTTTCCGCAAACTCCTCATATGAGGAATACTTAAGGCGTCTGCTAGGCTATGGTAATACAGACATAAATCTAAATTTAGATCCTAAGGAACTAAAAAATGCCAAGAAATCTGATAAAATGATATATGTGATAATAATTGCTTTAGTTGTCATAGGTCTTATGATACTTACTTTATTATTCCTGGTAATAACTAATGCATATAAAGTCAAATACAGGTTATTCAAGCTTAAAAAGAAGGAACCCAGAAATGGTGTACTTGATATGTACGCATACTATATCAAGGCTTTATCTGTACTTGGCTACCCTATCAAAACAGGAGAAACTCCTGCACAATTCAGTCAAAGAATTGACTCCTTTATCGTTTTCAATAAAAAAGACTCCTTTAAAGCTGTAACTGAAAAATTTATGCTGGCAAGATATAGTGACAACAAGGTTACTGATAAAGATAAGCAGCTGGTATACAGCTTTTACGAAAGTATAATAAAGCATGCTAAGGATGAAATGGGAAAATACAAATTCTTTGTATACCGATTCTTACTTGGAAGGATTTAAACTAAAAAGCAGCACAAAAACACACCGAAGGAATCTTCAGTGTGTTTTTTAGTTTTTGTGTAAAATTAAAACTTTGGACTTTGAGGTATTATTGCCCATGCTACTATATAGGCGACTACCCCACCCACAATACCAGTAAAAAATGTCAATACAACTGTGAGGAGTCTTATAAGAGTGGGATCAATCCCAAAATACTCACCTATTCCTCCGCATACGCCACCGACTTTTTTATTTGTATCAGAAAGGTATATCCTTCTATTCATCTAAATCCCCTCTTTCACTATCAGTCTGTATAAATTTCTTTTCACTTTAATTATACTGATAGTGATCAAATATGTCTGAAAATATAGAAAATTTTTAGAGCTTATACACCGTATCCGATGGGAGCACTTTGATTTCTTTACCGGATAATGACTTAATAGCTCTATCGGGTTCTTCAACTCTAAGAATTACAAGGGCTTCATTTGATGTCTTTCCAACAAAAGCGTACATATATTCTATTCCTATTGCTTCATTGTCCAGTATTTCCAAAGCTTTAGCCAGACCACCCGGCTCATCTGCAACTGCAATGGCAATTACGCTCGTACAGCTTACCGTGAAACCACTGTCTTTAAGTATTTCTTCAGCTCTTTCAGGTTTGTTTACGATAAGTCTTAAGATTCCAAAATCAGTAGTATCAGCGATTGACAAAGCACTGATGTCGATATCATTAGACCCGAGAACCTTCGTTACCTCAGCAAGCCTTCCTGACTTGTTTTCCAAAAACACTGAAATCTGTTTTACTAGCATAGGAAAACACCTCCATTTAAGTTGTCAGAATAATAATAGGAATTGCAAATCTAATTAATATATTATAAGTTATTATAACATAATTAATTACTCTTAATTATGTTATTTCATTAATATTTCAAAATTAAAATAATAATGAAATAACAATCTTATAAACAGCTTCTATATTTTTCTTTTATCGATTACTCTCTTTGCCTTTCCTTCACTTCTCTCTATAGTCTTAGGTTCTACCAGCTTAACCTTAGCACTTACGCCAAGGATTCCTTCTATTTCATGCCTTATTTTTCTTTCCAGATCTTCAATTTTCCTTACTTCATCAGAAAATAAAGCAGGCGTCATTTCAACCCAGACTTCAAGGGTATCGAGGTTATCAACCCTATCCACTATCAATAAATAATGTGGAGCTGTCTCACCAATTTCCAGCAATACACTCTCTATCTGTGAAGGAAAAACATTTACGCCTCTTATTATCAGCATGTCATCCGTTCTGCCTGTTACCTTGTTCATTCTTACCGTTGTTCTTCCGCATCCACATTTTTCATAACTTAAAGAGGATATATCCCTGGTCCTATATCTCAGTAAGGGTAAGCCTTCTTTAGTAACGGTAGAGAATACTATCTCACCCTTTGAGCCAGGTGGTAAAACTTCCTCCGTATCAGGATCAATTATCTCCGGTATGAAATGATCTTCTTGGATATGAAGCCCACATTTGCATGAACACTCGCTTGCAACACCAGGTCCGATAATTTCGCTCAAACCATATATGTCTATTGCAATAATTCCAAGACGCTCTTCAATTTCCTCTCTCATTTTGTATGACCAGGGTTCAGCTCCGAATACTCCTGATTTGAGTTTCAGTTCGCCCCTCTTTATACCCATTTCTTCCATTTCTTCTGCCATATATAGAGCATATGAAGGCGTACAGGCAATCATAGTTGTGCCAAAATCCTTCATAATCTGAATCTGCCTTTTTGTATTTCCTCCTGATATAGGAATAACAGACGCACCTATTCTTTCAGCACCATAATGAGCTCCCAAACCACCTGTAAAAAGGCCATAACCATAGGCAACCTGTATTATGGATTCTTTGCTTCCGCCTGCGTTTACAAGGGTTCTGGCCATAACTTCCGACCATGTATCAATATCTCTCCTTGTATAGCCTACAACAGTCTGTTTGCCTGTTGTACCGGATGATGCGTGTATTCTTACTATTTCACTCATAGGAACAGCAAACAATCCGTAAGGATAATTATCCCTCAGATCCTGCTTATAGGTAAACGGTAGCTTCTTCAAATCCTCAACTGATTTGATATCGCCAGGTTCAATTCCTTTTTTCTGCATTTTCTCCCTATAAAACGGTACGTTATGATAAATCCTTTTTACCGTATTTACAAGTCTTTCCGATTGCACCCTCGCCATTTCTTCCCTAGACATACACTCATATGTCGGATTCCAATACTGCATTTCTTATCCCCCCAGTTATTTAATTGACAGTCGACAATTGAACTTGAATAATCGTCCATTTTCAATTACATAAGCGCCCATCTCTCCCACCTGGGAGGACTTCCAGGGATTACGGGCCACCCCGCCCCACACAAAAGCAAAACATAGGCAAAAAATAATTTTGGTAAATATTTTTTTAGCTGGCATACCCTGCTTCAAAAGCTTTCACATTTACATCCAGCAGCTTCTGCGGAATAACTTCCTTCATGGCTTCAAGCCATATTTCCTTTTCTATTCCCGTAGATTTTGCCATCAAGCCTAGTAATACGATATTAGTAGCTTTTATATTCCCACATTCTTTTGCTAAATGAAGAGCATCTATAGCCAGTATGTTTGAGCATACATTCTTGATTTTTTCTATTATACTTTCTGGGTACTTTGCTCTTCCGATTATAACAGGCATTGGATTAATCTTCTGCTCACTGATTATCATTTTGCCGTCTTTCTTAAGGTATTCCACCCACCTCATTGCTTCAAGCTGCTCAAATGCAATTATTATGTCAGCTTCACCTTTATCAACCAGGGGTGAGTATACTTTTTTATCCATTTTTACATAAGTAACTACGCTTCCGCCTCTTTGTGACATTCCATGCACTTCAGAAACTTTCACATCAAAGCCTATCTTCATTGCTACATTACCTAAAACCCTACTGGCAAGAAGAGATCCTTGACCGCCGACACCTACCAGCATTATATTAAGCTTTTCCATTATTATCACCAGCCTTTTCGAAAGCATCAAAGTTACATACCTTTGTACATAATTTACACCCTACACAAAGTGCTTCGTTTACTTCTATACACTCACCCTTGTCAACTATGGCAGGGCAGCCTATAGCCAGGCACATCTTACACTTTTTGCATTTTTCATTGTTAATCCTCAGTGCTCCTTCAAATTTTACACTCTTCAGCAAAGCACAAGGACGCTGGGATATTATAACTGAAGGCTCTTCAGCCTGTATTTCTTCTTTAACTACCTTTTCAAATTCCTTAATATTGAAAGGATCAACAACTCTAACTCTGTCGATTCCTACAGCATTAGCCAGTTTTACAAGATCAACCTGCCTTGTTGGTTCACCTTTTATAGTATACCCTGTAGTAGGATTATGCTGGTGACCTGTCATTCCTGTTATAGAGTTATCCAGTATAATAGTGGTTGAGTTACCTTTGTTATATACTACATCTATTAAACCGGTAATACCTGAATGTATGAAAGTTGAATCTCCGATAACGGCTACTGTCTTTTTACCGAATTCTATACCCCTTGCTTTCTCCATACCGTGAGCCATACCTACACTTGCACCCATACATATGCACACATCCATTGCTTCAGTAGGAGGTAACGCCCCTAGCGTATAGCATCCAATATCACCACTTACAACCAGTTTTAGTTTCTTAAGCACATAAAACATTCCTCTGTGCGGACACCCTGGACACATGACGGGAGGCCTTACAGGGATAGTTTCATTTATTATAGCTTTTGTTTCACCTGATTCGGATAATATCTTTTCTTTGATCAAAGCCGCGCTATACTCACCAATAACCGGAAGGACATCTTTTCCTATCACTTTTATTCCCATTTTTTTTATCTGATTTTCCATAAATGGCTCGAGTTCTTCTATTACATAAAGAGTTTTTACCTCTTTTGCAAACTTCTCAATGGTCTTTTCGGGGAGCGGGTGTACCATTCCGATCTTCAGGTAGGATACGTTTCCGAAGGCTTCCCTTGCATATTGATACGCAATACCGCTTGTTATTACGCCTATTTCCTTACTTCCCCACTCAATGGTATTAATACTGCTTGAGTTAGAATAATCCCTTAATGCAGCCATTCTTTTTTCTACTTCAACATGTCTTTTTCTTGCCATAGCAGGCATCATTACATATTTACTGAAGTCCTTATTGTAATCCTTCAATTGGAAATCTACCTTTTCACCCTCTTCAACTATACTCTGAGAGTGTGCAATTCTTGTAGAAAGCCTCACTAGTACAGGTGTATCAAATTCTTCACTAATTTCAAATGCCTTTTTGACATAATCCTTGCATTCTTGACTATCCGCCGGCTCCAACATAGGAACCTTTGAAAATCTTGCATAGAACCTGCTGTCCTGCTCGTTCTGAGAGCTGTGCATTCCCGGATCATCTGCAACCATTATGACAAGTCCACCATTTACGCCTGAGTATGATACAGTAAATAATGGATCAGCAGCTACATTAAGGCCAACATGCTTCATAGAACATATAGTCCTTGCTCCTGCAATCGAAGCACCAATGGCAACCTCCAATGATACCTTTTCATTCGGTGACCATTCTGAATATATTTCCTCATATTTCGCTATGTTTTCAGGTATTTCCGTACTAGGAGTACCTGGATATGCAGTAGCCACTGTCACTCCCGCCTCATATGCCCCCCTGGCAACAGCTTCGTTACCAAGCATTAACTTTTTCATTTACTTTCCCTCCTGAAATAAAGGTTATTGAATATTGTCGTTTACTTCTGCTTCATCTACAGATTTTTCTTTTTGAATTTTTTCTGCAACATCTTTATTCTGTTTGTCAATATTTCCTAGATGCTTAACAATCCTGTACAGAAAAACAACTACTATAACCATAAATATCGGTTGTATGAAGTAGTTGAAAATCATATAGAAACTGAAGAAACTGTTAAATATGTTACTTTGCATACTAAAAAATGTCCACCTTTAAAATTATTAATAAAAAAACCGTAATTTACGGTTTTTTCATTATTACAATTATAAAATATAAATAGTTTATTGTAAATCGATTTATTTATTTCTTAGGTCAATAACTCTTTTGGCTTTTCCAAGAGATCGCTCAATTGATTTTGGTTCTACCAGTTTTACTCTTGCATCTATTTGAAGTATGGTTTTTATGCGGTGTCTAATGGTTTTTTCAATCTTTTCCAATTCGCTGAATTTTTCCAGCACTTTACCATCTATCAGTTCTACGTGGACTTCAATTTCGTCCATATACCCCTTCTTTGTAACAATTATCTGATAATGTGGTCCTATATGCTCCATACCTACGAGAACACTTTCAATCTGCGAAGGGAATACATTTACCCCTCTAATAATCAGCATATCGTCTGTTCTTCCAAGGACCTTGTTCATTCTCACATTGGATCTTCCACATTTGCAAGGCTCGGGATTAAGGATAGTAATATCCTTTGTTCTATATCTTAACATTGGTATTCCCTCTTTTGTAAGAGTTGTAAGAACCAATTCACCTTTTTCTCCATAATCCAAAGTTTTTCCTGAATCAGATTCTATTATTTCCGGATAGAAAAGATCCTCGTTAATATGCATTCCACATTGGCAGAAACATTCTCCAGATACTCCAGGACCTACAATCTCACTCAAACCATAATTTTCAGTGGCAAGAATCCCCCATCTCTTTTCTATTTCCGCTCTCATTTCCGGAGTATGACCCTCCCCACCAAAGAAACCAAGTCTAAGCTTATGCATTCCTTTTCTGATTCCCATTTCCTCCGCAATTTCTGCCAAATAGAGAGCATAGGATGGTGTGCCAACCAATATGGTAGTACCAAAATCCTGCATAAGCATCATTTGCCTTTCGGAATTTCCACTGGACGCTGGTACAACAGTTATGCCTACTTTTTCAAGACCATAATGAAGACCAAAACCACCGGTAAAGAGGCCATAGCCAAATACAACCTGAGC